>CAZMXZ010000011.1:0-6303 GCA_964570405.1 uncultured Candidatus Saccharibacteria bacterium
CAATCATCACCTGCTCGGCAGTAATATAGTCAACAAATTCTTCAGCGGCTCGTTCAAATGCCATACACCCATTTTACACCTTTTTCTTTTTTAGAAAACATGCTAGAGTAGTGGCGGTAGATAATTATAAGTAACCGTAGCTGGCAGATAAGTAGGTTTGAAACTAAGGGTTTCAAGTCTAAAATCTGAAAGCTACTAAATGTAGCTTTATGCAAAAGAAAGAATTTACGCTCGAAGTGGCGGGGCGCCAATTGACTGCCGAATTTTCCGACTTGGCCGATCAGGCCAATGGCTCGGTGCTGGTGCGTTATGGCGACACCGTCGTTTTGGTTACCGCCGTGATGAGCAAAAACAAGCGCGAGGGGATCGACTTTTTCCCACTGGTGGTTGATTATGAAGAGAAGTTTTATGCCGCCGGCAAGATCCTCGGTAGCCGTTTTGTGCGACGAGAAGGACGACCATCTGACGAAGCCATTCTCTCCGGCCGGATTGTTGACCGCACGATTCGCCCCCTCTTTGATCAAAGACTGCGCAACGAAGTGCAGGTTGTTATTACTGTTTTATCTGTCGACGAGACCAACGATCCCGATGTGCCGGCGGTGATTGGCGCCTCCTTGGCACTCGCCACCTCCAACATCCCCTGGGGGGGTCCGGTTAGTGCGGTCCGAATTGGTTTGAAAGGAGAAGCCGAACAATTAACCATCAATCCCGCCTACCCCGATCGGGAAGAAGCTTATTTAGATCTGTTGATCTGCGGTTTGGACGGCAGTGTCAACATGATCGAGGCTGAGGCTAAAGAAATTAGCGAAGATAAAGTGACAGAAGCGTTGACCCTCGCCAGTAGCGAGATTGAGAAAATTCAAGCTTGGCAAAACCAGATTATTAAAGAAATTGGGAAAGAGAAAACAGAAATAAGCTTAGATACAGAAACACCAGAATTAATTGACCTATTTAAATCAGAAATTAGTCCTAAATTAGAACAAACTGTGTTTAGTAATGTTAAAGGTGCCGCCTACGAACTGGCCGACGAGTGGAAAAAACTAGCCAAAGAAAAATTGCCCGACATTAATGAAAGTGTAGTCGTCAATTATTATGAAACGGCCGTTGATGAACTAGTTCACCAAGAAGCAATCCAAAATAATCGCCGTCAGGACGGACGAGCGATGGATGAGATCCGCCCTCTTTTTGCTCAAGCCGGGGGACTCTCACCGGTCGTCCACGGCATCGGCATCTTTTACCGCGGCGGCACGCACATTATGACAGTGCTAACCCTAGGCGGCCCACGAGAAGCTCAGTTAATTGAGGGGATGGAAATCCAGACTAAAAAGTACTTCATGCACCACTACAACTTTCCGCCCTTCTCAACCGGCGAGACCGGCCGCTTGGGTGGGACCAATCGCCGTTCAATCGGTCACGGCGCTTTGGCCGAAAAGTCGCTTAGGGCTGTTTTGCCAGCTCGAGACATCTTCCCTTACTCGATCCGATTAGTTTCAGAAGCTCTCGCCTCGAACGGCTCCACTTCGATGGGATCCGTTTGTGGTTCCAGCTTGGCCTTGATGGACGGTGGTGTGCCGATCAAACGGCCAGTGGCGGGAATTGCCATGGGACTCATGATGGAAGTTGGAAAAGCCAATTACAAGATCCTAACGGATATTCAGGGACCAGAGGATCATTATGGTGATATGGACTTTAAGGTCGCTGGTACTCGGGAGGGGATCACTGGTCTCCAGCTCGATATCAAAGTTGGTGGCATTCCCTTAAAAATTTTAGGCGAGGCCCTGGGCCGGGCCAAAACCGCTCGTGGCCAAATCTTAGATAAGATTGAATCTGTCTTAGCCACCCCAAGGTCTCACCTTGCCCCCAGCGCCCCGGCAATTGTGACCTTCAAGATTGATCCGGAGAAGATTGGCGCCGTCATTGGTCCTGGTGGCAAAGTCATCCAAGGCCTAAGTGCTGATACCAGCACCCAAATCGAGATTGAGGATGATGGTACGGTGACGATTACGGGAAAACCAGAGGGAGTGGAGGAGGCCAAACAAGCCGTCGACGAGATTGCCCACGTCTATCAACCCGGCGAGCGGTTTGAGGGTGAAGTCGTTAAGATCATGGAGTTTGGCGCCTTCGTTAAAATTGCGCCGCAGACTGATGGCTTGGTCCACATTTCGGAATTGGCCCCCTTCCGCGTCAACCGGGTGGAGGATGTGGTCCGGGAGGGCGACATTGTCCCAGTCGTAATTAAAGAAATTGACGACAAAAATCGAATTAGCCTCTCGATCAAGGAAGCTGATCCGGATTTTGCCAAAAATAAAGGGGTGACACCGGCTCCCGAGCGGAGTTATAATAATGGTGATGACCGACGACCAAACAACAAATCTTTCCGGACCAACCGACGATAAAGCAAAAAAATTAGCGGCTGCCCGACAGGCGATGGAGGGGAGCGAGCACGCCGCCATCCGCCAAAAGCGCGAAGCGGAAGCCGAGGAGAAGGAAAAGCGGGAGCGGCTAAACAGCCGCCTGCAAGAAATTGCTAAAGCCAAAGAGGAGTTGGAGTTAGCCTGGGTGGAACTAGACGACAAACGGCAAGCGATCAAAAGCAAACTTGATCCTTTGGTGACGGAAGAAAATAAAGTGGAAGCCGACGAACAAAAAACCGAGGAGGAGGAGCGGCAAATGGGTTTGCTAAAAGAAAAACAAATTATTGAAAAAAAGCGTTGGCTCTTGGAAGACAAACGTCGAGCGCTAGAGCAAGATAAATGGGCGGTGGAAGATAAGCTTTGGGTGGTGGAAGGCAAAATTGATGACAATACAAAAAAATATCAAGCCTTCTTAGACGAAGAAGACAAAATTCACCTCGAGCTTGATCACAATGCCTGATGATCTAAACCAACGACGCGAGGCAGCCCGGCAAGCGATGGAGGGGCGCGAGCGCCGGGCCCGGCGGATTGCAATTGAGCGCGAAGCGGCCGAAAAAAAGCGTGTCGCCGATGCCGTTAAGGCTGATCTTGATAAACGCCGAACCGAATTGGAACAAAAACGCCAGGCTGAATTAGCCGCCCGGGCGGCCAAGCTCTCGGCCCAGCAAAAAACGACCCAAGAGCGACAAGACCTAGCTCAGACATCACAGACTACCGCCGAGAATTTGCGCCAAACCTCAGCCGTTGGACTCTCGCCCCTGCGGACCCTCAAGACTGATACCGCCAGGTTGGTCGAAGCCCAAAAAGTATCGCTAGCTCAAATTGCCATCCGCGAGAGTGAGCGCAATCGCGTGGTGGGCAATATGGCTGTCCCTGAAAAAAGTGGCGGTCGCTGGTTGGTCTCGATTTTGATTGGACTAATTATTTTAATTTTGATTGGCGGCGGCGGTTGGTGGTGGTTTAATCGATCAACTGGAAGTACGGTCACCCCAGCCTTGACCCTAACACCCCTTTTGCCAGTCGAGCTTAATCGTGGTTTTGACCTAACAGCCGCCACGGCGACACCGACTGTGATGGCAGAACTTAAAAATGAATTGGCCAAACCAGCCACCGGGAGCGGCAAGTTAACCTATTTTTATTTTACCGAGACGGCGACGAGCACCATCAAGACTCTACCGCTCAACATCCTTTTTGAGCGGCTGGGCTTCTCGGTTGATGCCGGCTTGATCCAATCAGTCAAACCTGATTTTATGCTCCTTAGCTATGATGGCCCAAGCGAGCGCTCAGTCGTGTGGATATTGCGCCCACGCTCATTTGATTCTTTGGCGGCCGCTTGGCTGGCCCGAGGTAATCAATTAGCCGGCCAATTATTTGGCCCCCTAATTAGTAGTCAAAGATTGGGACTAATAACGGCCAGAGCCTTTAGCGATCAGATCATAAAAAACCAGGATGTCCGAGTCATTACGGATGATACCGGACAGATCATATTAATTTATGGATTTTTGAATAAAGACTTTTTGGTCGTGGCCGAGGACCTTGCCGCTTTTAGCAAAATTTTAGATTTGTATCGTTTACCGCGCTAAGCTATGATTAGCCTATGGTACTTGACCTAAATTATTTCAAAACTAAACTGGAGCAGGAAAAATCTCTTCTCGAAGGTGAGCTAAGTAACATTGGTCATCATAATCCGCTCGAGCCGGCCAGTTGGGAAGCAACGCCGGCCCAAACGGCCACCCCCGAGACTCGCGACGACGTGGCCGAAAAGTTTGAGGAATGGGATGAGCGCCAAGCCGCCGAGGGGCCATTGGTTAAACAACTCCAAAACGTTACTTCAGCCCTAGTGCGCCTTGGCACTGGCAGTTATGGCCAGTGCCAAGTTTGCGGTCAACCAATTGAGGAAAGCAAACTCAGGGCCAACGCCTCAACTAAAACTTGTTTAAAGCATAGGGAGGACGAGGCTAATCTCTAATTTTATGCTGGCCCGAGTATTTGCGGCCCAGGTGAGCGGTCTTAAGACCGACCTGATTGATGTGGAAGTTGATCTGGCCAAAGGCCTCCACTCCTTTTCCATTGTTGGCTTGCCTGATAAAGCAGTGGCCGAGGCTCGAGACCGCATTACCGCCGCCATCAAAAATTCTGGCTACCCCTCACCTCAAAAGGGGAGCGAAAACATCGCCGATCAACACATCTTAGAAGCCCTCCAATATCGTCCCAAAAATACTTTTTAATTAAAAACAAATCCCCATCGGCGCGAGTCGACGGGGAACGTATGACACTAAAACTCGTTACAGACAAAGTTTTTCCAGGCGGCGTGGTCCTGTGGCCCGTATTTTATGGGCCAAGTGAAAGATGTCGAAAAGACATTCGTCGCGATCGTTGCGTTTAACGATCCTGACTTTGATCCGATGTGGATCATGGTGGCCCTGGTTTATTACCTCAACATTCTGGACTCCCACCGTTGGGCGCCTGATACCGTGCGAACCAATCACATGACTCAGGGTCTGAGAGAAAAGGGGGTGAAGGTTCGTGCCAGGGGGTAAAACAATTATTACTCCAGGCTTTTCCACCACATTGTGACCAGAATCGACTGCCGGCCCCCTTCGCTTCTCGCGTCCGTTGGGACATTTACGCACACTACCGCTACCGTTAGGCATAGGCCTACCTCCTCCAAGTTTTTGAACCCTTAAACGAACAGGTCCTTAATTAGCCTAGCAAAACCCCAATTTAATTTCAAGAACTTTTCTAACTTCTCACTTCTATTTTTAGAATGGATTTTTGGCTCCGTGGATCTCAAAATGGACGTGCGGGCCGGTCGAATTGCCGGTTGTTCCCAGCAAGCCAATCTCTTCCCCCTGATCAACTCGAGTGCCAGCCGTGGTTAAAACTTTTTCAAGATGACCATAAACCGTTTGAGTACCGTTCGGGTGATTGATAACGACATAGTTGCCGTAACCACCGTTCCAACCACCGGTCCGAGCGATCAAAACCGTTCCGGCGGCTGCCGCCATCACCGGGGTGCCCAAATGATTGGCCAGGTCAACAGCGTTGTGACCATGGATGCCTTGAGTTTTTACTCCGCCCACAATCGGCCTCAAATAGTAACCACCATAAGACGGAAGAGCTGGGCCGTGGCTACCAACCAGCACTGTTTTACCAGATGGTGAGGTGGTCAGGGGTACCCCCATTTCCCCATCGGGAATGATGATATCTGATCCCACCGTCAGATTACCGTCTTGGTCCAAGCCGTTGAACTGAGCAATCTCGGTTGGATCGGCGTGGTAAAGTTTGGCCACCGACTTGAGAGTGTCGCCCTTCTTGACGGTGTGCTCGACGCCCGAAATTGGCAAAATCACCAGCTCTTGACCAGGCTTGAGAGCTTGGCCCTTAGTCAAATTGTTCGCCCAGATGACCGTGTTGACCGAGACGTCATACATCTTAGCCACCGCGGCGATCGTATCGCCCGGCTTAGCGGTATAGACGCTAATCTGATCACTCCCGATCGAATCGGAGAGGTCAGCTGTTGTGCCAAGTGGACCAGCCTCAGCCCACAGTGCTCCATCACTGGTCACAATCGGTGGGGTCGAGGAGGGTGAGAGGGAGTTATTAGGCTCCAACAAAACCAAGGTTTGAGAATTAGCCTGGTGGATAGTGGCGGCCGAGGCAACTGAGAAGTGGTCCTGGAAGAACAACAAAAAACTAGCCCGAACGATGGCTGGGTAAGAGAAAAGGCCTAAAATAAGGCCTAAAATGGTAAACTTTATTTTCACACTCCCTTTAAGGGTAGCCTAGGAGCGGTAACGGGTCAATATCTCTTGTTCGACCTCACTCCGAGGTCGGCCATAGGTCAAACGTGACAATTCTTTGAGCTCTTTCGCCCGCTCGGCCGAGC
>CAZMXZ010000011.1:6313-11020 GCA_964570405.1 uncultured Candidatus Saccharibacteria bacterium
GGGTCCTAAATTTGAAAGGCTTGGCTGGTTCACCATTAATGAGGAGTTTGAGGAAGGCTTGGCGATTTTCGATCGTAATTAAGTCGGTCTCAGTAAAAACTGGACCAAATTGTTTGACCAACACTTCCGCATCCGGCGCCCCGACCCGGAAGGCGGCTACCGACCCCACGTTGCCAAAGACCGCTTCACGGATATTGTCTTCCAATTGGGCAATAAATTGGTGGGCAATGATCAAGTTAAGTTTATATTTGCGGGCCTCCGCCAAAATCGTTGAGATTGAGTCGGTGGTAAAGTTTTGGAACTCATCAATGTAGAGATAAAAGTCGCGGCGACTGGTCTCGGGTTGGTCCACTCGAGCCAGGGCGGCAAAAAGCAAACGGCCAGTCACAATCATGCCAAGGAGCGAGGCGTTAAGGTCGCCAATCCGGCCCTTGGATAAATTAACCAGCAAAATTTTGCCCTCATCCATTACCGCCCGAGCATTAAAGGCTGACTTAGACTGGCCGATGATCGGGCGCATATAGTCATTGCTAATAAAATTATCAAACTTGGAGACGACCCACGGTCCCATATTTTGCAAACCAATATCACCACTGGCCTTGGGCGCCTCTTTGGTCCAAAAGTCGATCAAGGCCGGATTGCTCAACCGAGCCACTTTACCGGCACGGTATTCTGGGTCAGAAAAAATTCTGGGCACCTCCATCAAGGTCGCTGATTCAACCTTAGCGTCTTCCATCAAAAGTTGTAGGGCCCCCCGCATATAACGTTCAAACATCGGGCCGCCAGCCAACTTCATATCAAACAAACGACCAAAAATGGCGAGCAATTCATTTATAATAAAAGTCTTTTGCTCCGGTCGATCCAAATCATACTCAAGCATGTTGAGCCCGAGGGGACGCTCGATGTCACCAGGGTCAAAAATAATTACATCCTTAGCCCGCTCCGGTGGGACGAGGGTCAAAATTTTATCAATCAAGTCACCGTGCGGATCAATCACCGCCACTCCCCGGCCAGCCGCCAGGTCTTGGGCAATCAAGTTGAGCATCAAATACGATTTGCCCGTCCCCGTTTGCCCTACAGTGTAGAGGTGACGGCGCCGATCATCAGTCGTCAAACGGATCAGTTGGTGTTCACCGCGGAAGATGCTCTCACCCAGGACCAAACCCTCGCTCGGCAAATTGAGTGGAGGAGCAGCCTCGGCTGTTCGAGCCCAATTGAGCCGCGGCACATCAGCTGACCGAGTGGGAAGATGGAAAAAGCTGGCCAACTCCTCGGTATTTAAGACCATTCTGGTCCGTCGATCAAAGTGCCGGAAGATAAATTGGTAAATAAGTTTTTTGACGCCTCGGGGTCGCACAACTTTGAGTTGGTTGTGGCGAGGCCCAGTTAATTGGCCAAAGGCATCAGTTAAACTAGCCAGCAACTCTTCGGCCCGAGCCTGGTTGCCGGCGGCCGTCACCAAGCGCAGGTTAACAGCCGCCAGCGGTTTAGCCGCTTTTTGCTCCACCAGTTTGACTGCCTCCTCATCAATAACCGGAGCGAGATTGCTTTTTTTCGAGCTTGAACTACTAGTAAAGTCGCGCCAACTTAGCCGCCCGGCCGCCAAAACGTCTTTTAATTTTTTACCCTCACGCAAAGAGTGAGCGGCAGCTAAAATATTTTTTTGGGCACTACTATCAGCCGGTTGCAAAATTAATTGAATTACGGCCCCCTCGCCAACCTCGGCCAGTTTAGACAGAGTACTAACAATCGGGGCAAAGGTATCGATCTCGCTGGTCCGGTAGGTCCGCAAGGGGAGCGGGTAGTGATCGCGAAGAACAAGATAGGCTCCGAGGGACACTCCCCCCGGTTCAAAAATTGTATAATCAGCCGGGACAGCCAAAATTTGAGCGCCCAAAAATAATCCCTCAACTTGCCGCTTGGCAAAATCGACGGCTGAGCGAGGGACAGCTAAATAAAAGTGAATAGCCTGACCCTGATTGTGGACGGCGGCTTCAAAAATAACTGGCTGCTTGATGGCCAGCAAGGCGCCGAATAATTGCTCGGAACGATTAATAAAAGTCAACCAATCACTCCCACTTTTTTCTTCCTCCGGCTTGACTAGTTGGACTTGAAGCAATTGGTAATCCAAACCAAAAGCTTGGTGGCCACGCCGCCAGAGCCAAATTAAAGTCAGGAGGAGCAAAAAAAATATTACCAGCCCCAATGCCACCAACAAATAAAAAATAATCATAAGTGATTAGCCAAGGCTTGGGCCAAGGCATCGCGGGCCGCGTCGCGGCTGAGCCAATCCGGTAGTTGCTCAATTTTTTTAACCGTTTCGGCCAAGCTATGGCTGGCGGCAAAAGTAATAATTTGGTCAACTTCGGCCAAGGTCGTGGCTGGAAGGTTGTGGGGGTAATCACTTGAGGTGGTAGTGTCGGCCGAGGCATCGCCTTTGGCTAAAGTGTTTTTTATGGCTAGAATTTTTTGCGCCGCCTCATCGTGCCCCGCACCAGCGGTTGGCAATGGTTCGTGACTGCCGGCCACCGCCCGGAGCTCGGGACTGATGTCTCGAACAATTTGTTCAAACGATCGGCTAGCATTTGGTTCCATCTTTAGCTTATTATAAACCTCATGGATTATCTGGCCAAGTTAAACGCTGCCCAAAAGGAGGCGGTCACCAACACTCTCGGCCCACTCCTGGTGGTGGCGGGAGCGGGCACAGGCAAAACCCGTGTTATTACTTACCGCTTGCTGCATCTTCTTAAATCTGGCGTACCGGCCGAACAAATTTTAGCCGTTACCTTTACCAACAAAGCCGCCACTGAGATGCGGGAGCGAGTTAAAGATCTTTGGGCTGGGCAGTCGCCAATGATCAGCACCTTCCATCGCTTAGGAGTTTATTTGCTACGTGAAAATTATCAAATTCTAGGGTTGAATAAAAATTTTTCTATCCTCGATCGCGATGACTCGGTCTCAGCCATTAAAGAGGCGGCGGCCCGAGCTGGCGTGGGCGAAAAGTTGGAGGCCCGCAAAATTTTGGGCGCCATTTCGTGGGCCAAGGGGCAAGGTCTTGATCGAAACAAATATTTGGCCGAGGCGACCGACACCTACCAAAAGTTGGTGGCCCGAGTTTGGGCTGCTTATCAACAAATTTTGATTGAACGGAGAGCACTCGACTTTGATGACCTACTCTTAACGACGGTTAAACTTTTGACCGAGCACAAATCGGTCCAAAAAAAATACCAAGATCAATTCAAATATTTAGCGGTTGACGAATACCAAGACACCAATCCTGTCCAGTACCAACTAATCAAACTCCTTGTTGGGCCAGCCAAAAATATTTGCGTCGTTGGTGACATTGATCAATCTATTTATGGTTGGCGGGGAGCCAACTTTAGCAATATTTTAGAGTTTGAACACGATTATCCCGAGGCCAAAGTGATTGTGTTAGAGGAGAACTATCGCTCGACCTCGATCATCCTAGCCGCCGCTAATGCCGCCATCGCCAAAAACCTCGCCCGGAAAGAAAAAAAACTTTTTACTGGCCGGGAGGGGGGAGAAAAAATTACCCTGGTCTTAACGCCTGACGAGCGGGCCGAGGCCGAGCTGGTGGTGGCCCAGAGCCAGGCCCTAATGGGTGGAGGTGTGGTGGCTGAAGAGATCGCTGTGCTCTATCGAACCAACTTCCAATCGCGAGTGATCGAAGAAGAGTTTTTGCGGGCTGGCCTGCCCTATCAGGTTGTTGGTACTAGATTTTTTGAGCGAAAGGAGGTTAAAGACGTCCTCGCCTATGTCCGCTTTGCCTTAAACCGTAGTGACTGGGGCAGTTTAAAACGGATTATCAATTTGCCTCCGCGGGGGATTGGCAAAGTTACACTAGCCAAATTAGCAGCCGGGCAAAAGGCTAGTCTAGCTGGTGGTATTCAAGAAAAAATTAATAAACTAGAGGGCGAGTTAGATCAAATAAAAAATTTGGCTGACCAGGAGCCACCAGCGATTGTGCTGAAACAGATCATTGCCCAAATGGGTTTAGAAAAAATGTTTAAAGCCAGCAAGATTGATGGTGAGGAACGGTGGGCCAACGTTGGGGAGCTTGTCAGTCTCGCCACCAAATACAATAATCTGCCGCCAGCCGATGGGATGAGCCTGTTATTGGAAGAAGCGGCACTGGCGTCTGATCAAGATGACTTACTAGTCGAGAAAAAGGGCGTAAAGTTAATGACCATCCATGCCGCCAAGGGGCTTGAGTTTAAAGCCGTTTTTTTGGTCGGACTCGAGCAAGGTCTCTTCCCCCACACTGGTCTTGATGAGAGTCATGATCCCGAGGAGGAGAGACGACTTTTTTATGTTGCCCTGACCCGAGCCAAAGATCGACTCTTCCTTGTCAGCGCTCAAACCCGCACCATCTATGGCCGGACCGAGGTTCACCTGCCATCCGAATTTATTTTTGATGTGCCAGAAGATTTAATCATAGTTGCCGACCATTATGCCCCCATCCTCACCATCAATTAAAACCAAAAAAT
This sequence comes from uncultured Candidatus Saccharibacteria bacterium, assembly GCA_964570405.1. Classification (GTDB taxonomy): domain Bacteria; phylum Patescibacteriota; class Minisyncoccia; order Phycocordibacterales; family XYD1-FULL-46-19; genus CAZMXZ01. The sequence continues at coordinate 10,822 of CAZMXZ010000011.1, forward strand.
CGCTCGGTCAGCACTGGTTAAAATCGCCCGGGGCAGTGGCCGCGATTGTGGCAGCGGGAGAAATTAAACCGGGCGAGATGGTGCTCGAGATCGGCCCCGGTCGGGGCGTTTTAACCGAGGCCCTACTAGCCGCTGGCGCTAGAGTAACCGCGGTGGAAAAAGATGAGCGACTAATCAAACATCTAAATTTAAAATTTAA
>CAZMXZ010000012.1:0-10571 GCA_964570405.1 uncultured Candidatus Saccharibacteria bacterium
TAAATTGGAGGTCATGATGATAACGGAGTTGCGGAAGTTGGCTACCCGCCCCTTAGAGTCAGTTAAGCGACCCGTATCAAGGACCTGGAGTAAAACATTAAAGACCTCAGGGTGAGCCTTCTCGATCTCATCAAACAATAAGACGGCGTAGGGCCGGTGGCGAATGGTCTCGACTAATGAGCCACCTTCCTCATGGCCAACATAGCCCGGCGGTGCCCCCAAGAGTTTAGAGACGCTGTACTTCTCCATATATTCCGACATATCAATCCGAACCAGAGCCTTCTCATCATTAAACATAAAGGCCGCTAGGGCCTTGGCCAACTCAGTTTTACCGACTCCGGTTGGACCAAGGAAAATAAATGAGCCAATCGGTCGCTCTGGGTCAGCTACTCCCGCTCGTGAGCGCTTAACCGCCTCACTAACTTTTTTGATTGCTTCTGGTTGACCCTTGATCCGCTCGGCCAAAACTTTTTCCATCCGTTGGAGTTTGCTTGACTCAGCCTCGAGCATCCGCGTCACGGGGATGCCGGTCCAGCGACTAACCACATCGGCCACATCCTCCTCCGTCACCGCCTCGCGCAAAATGCGACGTGAGCTCTGGAGACGCTTTAGTTTAGCCTCTTTGGTCTTAAGCAATTTGGTTAAATCGGGGATTAGGCCGTAACGGACCTCGGCCGCCCGGGTCAAATCTGAACGCAACTCGGCCTGATCGGCTTCCAATTTTAAACTTTCTAGCTTTTCCTTAATCCCTCGGATCTCGGTAATGATTTCCTTTTCGTTCTTCCACTTTAACTCCAGTTCCCGGGTTGATTCTTTGAGATCTTCAATTTCTTTATCAATTTTTTTGATCCGGTCCTTGGTTGTTTTATCTTCCTCATTTAGCGTCAACTCTTTTTTAAGTGCCTCCCGCTCAACTTCCAGGCGCATGACTTGACGGTGAGCATCCTCCAGGGCCGCTGGCTGATTCTCTAATTGGAGGCGGAGCGATGAGGCCGCCTCGTCGATCAGATCAATCGCCTTATCGGGCAAAAAACGATCGGCAATGTAGCGACTAGAGAGGTTAACAGCTGCGATGATGGCATCATCAGTGATGTGGACACCATGGTGGAGTTCATATTTATCTTTGAGACCACGCAAGATCGCCACCGTATCGTCTGAGTTTGGTTCCTCCACCACCACTGGCTGGAAGCGGCGAGTAAAGGCTTGATCCTTTTCGATATATTTTTTATATTCTTTAACCGTCGTGGCTCCGATCACCCGCAGTTCTCCTCGGGCCAGGGGCGGTTTGAGCATGTTAGAAGCATCAATCGCCCCCTCAGCCGCGCCGGCGCCCACCAGGGTATGAATTTCATCAACAAATAAAATAATTTTGCCTTGTGATCGTTCCGTCTCTTTAATAATATTTTTTAATCGCTCTTCAAATTCACCTCGGTATTTGGTCCCGGCTACCAATAGACCAAGGTCGAGCGAAACAATCTCCTTATCGCGCAGTGACTCAGGCGCCTCACCTTTGGCAATCCGATTGGCCAAGCCCTCGGCAATGGCTGTTTTGCCCACCCCGGCCTCACCAATCAAAATGGGGTTATTTTTAGTCCGACGAGAGAGGATTTCCATCAAACGGCGGATCTCACCATCGCGGCCAATCACGGGATCGAGCTTATCGGCTCGGGCCATGGCGGTTAGATTTTTGGTATAACGTTCAATCGTTTTAAACTTTTGGGGCTCGCCCAGATCGCGGATCTTACCCTCCCGCAATTCTTTAATTATTCGCACCACTCCTTCTTGACTAATCTGGAAACGAACCAAAATTTCTTTGGCCGGACTAGCTACCTCAAGCAGAGCCAAGAGTAAATGCTCGGTCGAGACAAATTCCTCATTAAAGCCGGCAGCGATTTTGCTGGCGGCATCAAAGACCTTAACCAGCTCGGGTGTCAAATAAATTTGGTAAGCCGGCGACATCACGGTGCCGCGTTCCGCCCCGTCAAGACTGTTTAAAATAAAATCTGTCAGAAGATCGGTCTCCACATCGAGCTTATCAATAATTGAGATCACGATACTCTCATCTTGGAGGAGGAGGGCCGCCAAGAGGTGGACGGGATTAACCTGATTTTGGCCGCGCTCGACGGCCAACTCGTGGGCTCGTTGGATTACTTCGCGGGCTTTTAAGGTAAAATTTTGAAACGGTAGCATAATTATTCCTTATTATGCACAAATTTAACCAAAAATCAACCCCGTCACGAGGGTTACCCTCGTGACAAGTTATTTTAGCGAGTTGAGGAGGAGGCGAAGGGTGCGGACGCCAATGGCACTGCCAACACCCGTACTCACACCGATCACTTCCCCATTAATGTTCATCAAGGGAGCGCCTAGGTTATCAGTCGTAGCGGCATTAGTATGCAAAATAATTGGATCAGTATCGGCCTTATCGCCCGTTGGTTTGATCAAACTAGAAATAATACCCACCGAAACAGCATTGGAGTCACCAGCGATCGAGCCTAGGCTAACGACGGTCTGGCCCACTGCCGAGTCAGTACTTGAGAGTTTGAGCGCCGTTAGAGTCAACTTAGAATCCTTTGCCCGTTTTAGACCATCATCAGTCAATTTTAAAAGGGCCAAGGTCCCGCTGGGCTCGGTTAAGACCACACTAGCCGGCAAGGTGAGAGAATTATCAAAAGCTAAACTGTATGTTTTATTATGATCCGGCACCAGATTGGCCAGCGTCGCTACGAGACCATTATCACCAACCACAAAGCCGAGACCGGCCACACTGGTTTGCCCATCGGCTGTCACCAAAACCCGTGCCACACTGGGTAAGCCATCATTGATGACTTTAACAATCAAATTTTCTTCCGTCACGATCACTGGAGTCGGCACAGTTTTGGGCTTGGTATCAGTGGGGACAACTCGCTCAATCGTATGCTCGACTACCCGGTTTATGGTCTGGGTGACTCCGACCGGCGCCTGATCGACGAGTGTTACCGTCACAATCCCGGTGGCGATCGAGGTAATAAAGCTGATTAAGAGCGTCAGTAATACGATTTGATTTTTATTTAACTGGTCAAGATTCATAATTTTTGTTCGCTTGATCCCAGTTTAGCACTTTATAAAAAGCGGCCACATAGTCAGCCCGACGATTTTGGTATTTTAAATAATAAGCGTGCTCCCACACATCAAGACCCAAAATGGGCTTGAGGTTAAGACTGATCGGTGAGTCTTGATTAGGAGTGGTGATTATTTTTATCTCTCCTTCACCATCTTTAACCAACCAACTCCAGCCCGAGCCAAACAGACCTAAACTTTTTTCTTTAAACTGGTCGAAAAAGTTTTGCTGGTTACCAAAAGTTTTATTTATTTTCTCCGCTAAGGCACCGGCGGCCTCATTATTTTCTGATTGGAGCCGGAGCAACGGCCACCACAAACTGTGATTGTAGTGCCCGCCGCCATGGTTGCGCACTGCATCTCTAATTTTCTCCGGCAGTTGGTCCAAATTTGTTAATAATTCTTCGATTGATTTACTACCCAACTCCGGAACTGATTCCAGAGCGGCATTTAGTTTATCAATATAAGTTTGGTGGTGCTTGGTGTGATGCAGACGCATAGTGGCCTCATCAAAATCCGGCTCAAGAGCCCGATAATCATAAGGTAATTTAGGCAGGCTGAACATATTTTTTTATTATACTCAAAACAAATTCTAAATCACTTTTAGTCGTATCGCGACCAAGCGAGAGACGGACGGTACTGCCGGCTTCGGCGCGTGTCCGTCCCAGCGCCATTATAACATAGGAGGGGTCGCGGTGCCGACTAGAGCAGGCACTGCCTAAAGAGACGGCAACCCCCGACCGGTCGAGAGCCAAGAGTAAGTAATCAGCACTAACACCAGGAAAGGTTAAGCTCAAATTATTGGGTAGCCGCTCCGCTCCGTGACCATTTAGTTTAGCCGTGGGAACGGCTTTTTTTAATTGCTGCCAAAAATTGTTTCTTAATCTGGTAAGGTGATTGGATTCTGACTCCCGATTTTGCTGACAAATTTTTAAGGCCTCGGCCAGACCAAGGATCCCGGTAACATTCTCGGTCCCCGACCGGCGGCCGCCCTCCTGGCCACCGCCAACCAAAAGCGGCTTTAGCGGCACATCTCTACGGGCATACAAAAGACCCACTCCCTTGGGCCCATAAATTTTGGAACCATTCAAGGTCATTAGATCCACTCCCAGTTTATTTACATCAAGCGGCAAAAACCGCGGCGCTTGGCAAGCATCAATATGGAAATAAGGCAGACTAGTATTATTTTTTTGCCTGAACTTTTTTATTAGGCGAGCTAAATCTTTGATTGGTTGAACGGTACCGACTTCATTATTAGCATAATGGATTGAAACTAACACTGTTTCCGGCTTAATCGCCTTGATTAATTGTTTAGGATTAACCAGACCGAGCTCATCAACTTTTAAATAAGTTATTTTTTGGCCGCCCAATTCTTTTTGCCGGCAAACTTGGAGGACGGAGCTGTGTTCGATATTGGTCGTAACAACCTGGCCGCGGGGAAAACTCTGGAGCGCCAGATTGTTGCTCTCGGTTCCTCCACTGGTAAAAATAATCTCGCTCGGTACCGCGCCCAAAACTTTTGCCACATCACCCCTGGCCTTCTCCATAGACACTTTAGCCTCTCGCCCGAGCCGGTGGAGACTGGACGGATTGCCAAAAGTTTTTTGCTCAAACCTCGCTAGCACTTTTTTAACTCGCGGATCAAGCGGTGTAGCCGCCGCCGTATCAAGATAGATTAGTCGCTGATTAGCCATTTGGGTCATTTTATGCTAAAATTTGCCCTTGTGACAACTCCGGAAAAAAAATTAATCAAAAATAATGTTGAGCCCCGCCCGCCGGTGGTGGTGGTAATGGGTCATATTGATCATGGCAAATCAACCCTCCTTGACTATATCCAAAAAACCAATATCGCCAGTCAGGAGTCGGGCAACATCACCCAGCATCTGGGAGCCTACGAAGTTAAACACCAAACACCCGAGGGCGAGATGCGCTTGATCACCTTTTTAGACACACCCGGCCACCAAGCCTTTGAGGCCATGCGCTTGCGAGGGGCTTTGGCCGCCGATGTGGCCGTGCTAGTGGTCTCAGCCGAGGAGGGCGTTAAAACCCAAACTGAAGAAGCTTGGCGCTCCATTACCGCGGCCAAACTCCAAGCCATTGTGGCAATTAATAAAATTGACCGACCTAATGCCAATCTCGAACGGACCAAACAGAGCCTGGCCGAAAAAAATATCCTGGTTGAGGGTTATGGTGGGCAGATCCCGGTGGTGGCCATCTCGGCCAAAACTGGTGAGGGCATCCCCGAATTATTGGATGTTATTTTGCTCTCGGCCGATTTGATCGCACCCACCGGTGATCGTCGAGAACCAGCCAGCGGTTTTGTGCTTGAGGCCCGACTTGACTCTAAAAGTGGCGTCAGTGCCACTCTGCTCATTAAAAACGGGACCCTCCTTGCCACCGACTGGCTGGTAATTGATAGTTTAGCCACTCGGGCAAAAAAACTGGAGTCAGTTACTGGTGCGGTTATTAAATCAGCCACCTTCTCTTCTCCAATCCGCGTTTATGGCTTGAGCGATCTGCCCACCGTTGGTGCACCTTTTAAAGCCGTCGGTAACAAAAAAGAAGCGGAAGCGTTAGCTGATAGTTACAAGTTACAAGTGGCAAGTAGCAAGGCGTCACTAGACCCTAGTCACCAGTCACTAGACACCAGCATCGAGCTCCCCGTCGTCATTAAGGCCGACGTGGCGGGTACACTAGAGGCGGTTAAAAAGGAGGTGATGTCGCTCGCGACCGAGACAGTGGCGCCAGTAATTGTTAGTAGCGGTATCGGACCGATTGGTGAGAATGATGTAAAAATTTTGCCGCAAGGACTCCTCATCGGCTTTAGGGTCAAGGCCGATAAACCGGCCGAAGATTTGGCCGAGCGACGGGGGCTCACCATCAAGACCTTTGATGTGATCTACCACCTAACCGAGTGGCTGGCTGAAGAGATCGCTAGTCGCCACCCACCGACCGAGACGATCGTGGGTGAGGTCAAAGTTTTAAAAATTTTTAGTCAGAGCAAAAATAAGCAGGTGATTGGTGGCTCGGTTGAGACCGGCGTGATCGGACGCAAAGACAAGTTCCGAGTTGAGCGGAACAAATTTGCCATCAGCCAAGGTCTGATCCTTGATCTAGAGCAAACTAAAAGGAAGGTAGACAAGGTTGAGGCCGGTAATCAATTTGGGGCGCTGGTGGAAGCCAAAATTATTTTAGCTCCCGGTGACCATTTGATTGTTTCGGAATTAAAATAATCATGGTAAATGATAGTCAGTATCAAAAGCACCAGGCAAAACTAGCCGAGCTCTTAACTCGGATAGCAGCTAAATTTTTTAATACCGAAAATGACAGCCGGAGTCTGATTACCGTCACGCACTGCGACCTAAAAAAAGGCGGTGAGGAGGCCACGCTCTGGCTCTCGATCTTCCCGGCCACGACGGCAAGTGAGCGGCTGGTCTGGGCCCAAAGCCGGATTGGGGAGTTGCGCTATGAGATTGGCGAAACAATAAAAATAAAATCCATCCCGCAAATTCATCTTCGACTAGAAAATAATTCTTGAGGCCTAGGGCGGAATCGAACCGCCGTGTAAGGGTTTTGCAGACCCTTGCCTTACCACTTGGCGACTAGGCCAGTCTCCACCTAAAAATACACTAAATTTGTGATATAGTAAAAAAACTTAAGCCCGAGTGGCGGAATTGGTATACGCGCACGACTTAAAATCGTGTCTCGTAAGGGATGTGGGTTCGACTCCCACCTCGGGCATAACAATTTAATATATAATACTTGTATGAAATTTGAATCATTCCCCGCGGCCGAGCCCGCTCCCGAGGAGCCACAACCCAAACCTATCAGCCCGGATCAGCCAAGAGAAAATGACCCCGAGTCCAAAAAGACGGAGTGGTCTAAACGAGTTGACGAAATATATGCCGAAGAGGTAGCAAAAACAAAGACAGAAATTATCCAACAGGTTACCCGCGGCCTAGGAGATCTATTTGAACTTTGTCCTAAAAATCGTGAGATTACAAAAAAGGATTTAGTCGAGTTGATCGAACATACCGAACTCCGTCTAATGCTTCCCGGCATGAGAGAAAAATTAGCCGATAATATTATCAAGACTAATACGCACCGACTCGAGAATAAGGCTCAGTTTATTGGATCAGCCCTTGATACAGAAGCGATCAAAATCTATATAGATTTGGAAGCAGGTAAAGCCGCCTCGGATGATATCTTGGATCGACTAAGGCAAGAGCGTGGTGGTGACAGATTACCTCCGGCCGAAGCTTAACATCCCTTGACTTTTCTATAATCTGCGTGTATAATTGTAAGCAGATTTGACAATCAAAAAACTCGAAAGGAAAAAGCCATGGATGGAAAAAAGTTGAACTGGGAGGTGATGCCCCTGGGCGAATTTCTTGCCCGCCTCATCCCCCACCTTATATTGTGGCTACTCTGGGTACCACTGGTACTAATCGGCATTATTGTCGGCGGACCGGCATTGCTCATGGGTTTGCTGGCGATCGTCGCCATTGCTAACAGCATCAAGATCGTCAAGGCCGGCATTAATGAGGAGACGGGCAAAACCGTTGCCAACAACGCCTACTCAACGATCTTGGGCTGGCGGAGCGGCCGGACCGAACCCGAGGGCCCTCACGTCGTGATCGCTTTTTTAGAAAAGTTGATCCTGGTCTCGATCCAACCGGTAGAGATCAGCGACGAGGAGATCGAACTCTACACTGGCGACAATATCGAGGGTACAATCCCAGTCAACACGATGGAACAACCCCCCGCTTGGTGGTGTCGCGATGCGTCTGGTCAGACTCTTTTGCCCAAACGGGCAAATATGGAGGATGAGGTCAGGCGGGAGCGTATTCTTGATGCCCTACGGCAGACGCTCAAAGAGATCGTTAGCCAAGAGCATCAGAAGGATCTCTTCAGTGGCTACTTATCGCGGCGAGTCAATTGCGAGATGCGCATGCAAACGCCAGCGCACCTTGATCCACATTATTACGCTCCAACCGATTACCGCGCCGGCTACCAGCTCATCGAGGCCGAAGAGATCAACGACTTCTATAAAAATTATGGACCACGGATCGATCAGGAGTTGGAAAAAATCAATGGGCCCGGCAGCCGATCGGAAATTGAGCTGGAATACGTCACCGATCTTGGTCCGATCAATCTTGAAGATGTTGATTTTAGCAGCGAGGTTGAGGAGGCCAAGGCCCAAACGGTCATCAACCAAGAGAAGATGAAGGCGGTCCAAGTCATTGCTGATCGTACGGAAAAGATCAAAAAACAACTCACTGATGCCCAGTACGAGAGTGAGCAGGCTGGCGATCTAGCCGCCTCAATTACCGGAGCCAGTGAGAAGTTAAGAGTTAACCGTTTCCACATCAGTCAAAGCGGTGGAGGAAAAAAGGTACTACCAGTTCTGCCGCTCGGTAATCTGGACATCCTGGGTCAAAGCCAGCAGAAAAAAGGAGACAAGTGACTATGGCCGACGTAAAAAGCAACCAGATGATCGCCAAGGGGCTCCCCGCTGGAGTGATTGTCTTTGCGATTATAATCTTCCTTACCTTGGCTGGTTATTCACACTACAGCAACCAGCCGCGGTCAACCGAAACAGCAACGACTTCACTCTCAAGAGAGATGGCCAACCACCCGGGCTACGCGATCGTCCTTGAGCCGGGTCGATGGGTCAAATATGTTGACCCCGGACCGGTTGGAGGTACTGCTCACTTTGAGTGTAATGGCCGCTATTGGGGTCATCGAGCCTCGGGCCAGGACTGGCACGATTGCCCTGGCTGTAAAGTGACCATCGCTCCGTCTCGATCCCAGTCCGACCTGGAGTACTATTTCCAGTCGGAGGAGCCAAGGCGAGTAATCGTCTGGGCCCAATGATTGTCAACACTTTGAATCAAAAGGGCGTCCCGATTTACATCGTGGACGCTCTCTTTTTTTGCTTATTTAATTCCTTAGACTTTAAACTGACCAATTGTGCTCAAGATAATGTTGATCAGTCCAAAAACTCCGATCATAATGGCTAGTCCAATTACTCCCCACCACATATGACGATAGCCCTCCAACCGCTTTTCCTCATCACCAGCGGCCAAAAAGGTCTGGGCCACCCCCCAAACAAAGACCAGAGCACCAAAGCTGATCAAAAGCAGAATAAGCGGATTGATAATCTGGGTGTTGATCGCTGAGATCAACGGTAAGCCAATCGTCACAGGTTTTTATGACCCGGGTTGTGGCACTGGCGGCGCCACCACGTTATCGCCCCCTTGAGTACTAACGCCCAAGGTTTGACCAAGGATGTTGACCAAGCCCCAAACACCAACCATCACAAACAGGATAACAATACCGGTGATGATGAGCTTGACGGCTCCCTTTTTGTCCTCATCGCTGGCTGACCAGAGGTATTTGACCAAACCCCAGAGGAAGACGAGGAGGGCAATGGCAATGACGATCGGGATCAACTTGGTGATTAAGTTTTGGATGGTGTTGATCGAGTTATCTAAGCCGCCCCCCGATTGAGCTAGGGCCACCGCTGGCAGCAAAGCAGCGAGTGGCACAAACTTTTTTAATTTACTAATCATAATAATTAATGTTAATTAATAATTTTTTAATCAAACGACCTAATTTATAATTATATTAATAAGGTGTGCTTTCTCCTGGACTAGTACCATTACCTTGGTAGCCGCCCGGTGTCGTACCCCAGTTGGTTCCTCCACCGCCCGTATTGCTAGGGGAACTAAAACTATTTAGGGAGGGCGGGTTGTAGTTGAGGCGGAAGGTCGAGAGGATGATGTTGACCAAGCCCCAGACCCCAACGATCACCGCCAAGCCCACCAAGCCGTAAGTGATCTTTTTGATCGCCTCCTTATGCTTCTCTTCCCCATCGGCGGTAATGAGCTGGAGCGCGCCCCACAAAAAATAGAGTAAGGCCAAGGCCGTTACCAGCCAAATGAGCGGCGTCAAAACATTTTGAACGATAGCCCCCACAAATTGGGCAAAGGTCATAGTATAATTTTAGGCTTGATTATGGCTTTGGGCAACCACACTATCCCCAGCTTAGGCCCCGAGCTGGGTGACCGTACTCTGGATCGTGGCCGAGATGACGGTCGCTCCCAAGATTATTAAACCGCCAATCACGACCCAAAAAAAGGCTTCTTTAGCTTTGGTTAATTTATCTTCGCTTCCTCGAGCCCAGACAAAGAGAAAGCCGACATAAACAATTGCTAGCACGAGGAGGGGGTAGCCCACCGCCATCACGATTTTTAAAATGGCATTAATAAAATTGGGAATGGTGTTGTAATCGTTCTTCAGAGGATTCAAACCCCCATCAAATGTTCCACTTTGTGACAGTTTGTGAAAATAATTTATCATATGCCTAAATATTTACTGGCGCCGCCAGTGGTTAAGGTGTCTAAAATTGTTTTAATGACCAAATAGCAAGCGAGAGTTAAGACAAGGCCCAAAACCGCTGCTCCAAG
>CAZMXZ010000013.1:0-10229 GCA_964570405.1 uncultured Candidatus Saccharibacteria bacterium
TCAGCGTCGTAGAGCAAAATGTCGGCCGCCATTAACATTGGATAATCAAAAATGCCGACATTAATTTCTTTATTTTTTACCAGCGCATCTTTGTAGGCATGAGCTCGAGCCAAATAGGGCATGGTGGTGATGCAATTAAAAATCCAGGCCAACTCGGCATGGACTGGCACCTCTGATTGTTTGAAAAGAATAACTTTTGCTGGATCAAGTCCAATCGCTAAGTAGTCAATAATTAGGTTGAGAGAAAAATCCTTAAGATCGACTGGCTCCTGAACGGTTGTTAGGGCATGGAGATCGGCTAGCATTACATAAGTGTGGTAATCCTTTTGGTGCTCAACAAATTGCTTCATCGCCCCAAAATAATTGCCGATGTGGGGCCGGTCGCTGGGCTTAACGCCAGATAGCAAAATTCTTTTTTCTGCCATACCCATTTATTCTACCAGACATTTGACTAATTTTGAATGGACGATTAGGGTAGAGACAGAGTTCCAATCCTAGGAAAGGAAGAAAATATGAAAGCACTGATTGTTGGTCCTGGCCGGGTTGGCCAGGCACTGCAAAAGCTGCTGCTCGAGCGCGGGGATGATGTTTTGCTCCTTGCCAATCAAAAGCAAAAGATTGATAAGCCGGAGTGGAAGCAGGGGGAAACGGCCGAGATCGTTTTTTTGTGTCTCTCCACCAAGGACGATGGTCAAGCGGCGTTATTTTATATTGAATCGGCCATTGCTCTTGGCAAACCAATTGTCACTTGCGAAAAAGGGGCCCTGGCCAATTATTGGTCCCGGCTTCGGCCAGAGCTCCAGTCCATTGGCTACCGGGCCACGGTTGGAGGGGGTAGTCACCTGCTATCTGTACTGAACAATCCCTTACCCCCAATCAAATCAGTGGTCGGGGTGATCAATGCGACCTTGGACTTTGTCTTAGCTAGTTCATCGGCTAACAGCTATCATCAGGCTATCAATCGGGCTAAATGCTTAGGACTATGTGAGCCGGGCGATCCTGACTGGCCAGCGGTGGCAGCCCGTGAATTAAAAGATATTAAGTTCAAAATCTGCATTCTCTACAATCATGCCCTTCTCTCGCCAACCGTTCTGGAACCAGGTCTGGTCGAAACTAAACTTGACCTGACTGAACTTCTGCAAAGCATTCGTTATCGCCGACCACGCTTGGTCTTAAAAATTGACCACCAAAAAGAGTCCCGCGGTTTATTAGTTTTTAGGGCCGAGATTGCCAGTTGGCACGTTCGACTCGAACTGTTGGAGGAACAGCCGCTTCACCACGCTTTTAGTTGGCCGACCCGGCCGGCCTATAACTGCTTGTTTGTGGAGCGAGAAGATGGAACAACCAGTCAAATATCTGGCCCAGGAGCTGGACCAAGACTAGTGGCTCAAGCCATGCTGGCGGAGGCTCTAATTTTGCTTAAGCGCACCTGACTCAACGGAAGGGGGCGCTTTTTCTTTTTAAAAAAATGACGCTCCGGCGAGTAGTGATTGCCGGAGCGGGGGGCCTCTAACTAAAAGAGGCAAACACATCATCTTCCTCCTCATCCTGCCAAAAGTCGGGGTCAAAAATCGCGCTACCGCGAACGACCCGCTGGCGGACTGATGGATGTCTGCGCCGGTTGGACTGGTTGGGCTTGGCCGGCGATCTTCTCAACTTTGTGGTCGCTGATCCGGCGGTTTGCATCAATCTCCCCTCCCTTCCTGATCAGATTCCAGCCCGTACTACAGAGCTCATTATCCTATCGGCCATCATTTTTGTCTAGGCGATGTTGTTTGACAAAATATGGTTTGTGATTTATTGTTTAACCAGATTTGAAATGGAAAGGTTTGTCATGACTTACCGCGAGATGATTGAAATAATGATGGCCCATCGCTTGGTTGTCCTTCGAGGGGAGATAGATCGGGAAAAACAGGAAGCCGTCTCGATGGCAATCGAGCTGCTTGATCTACAAGGCCGTGACCCAATCCTGCTTAGGATTGATTCAAAGGGTGGCGATTTCTATCGTGGACTTTACATTGCCCAAAATATTTGCTTTGCTCGGTCGCCAGTTTTTGGCCTGGTAGTGGGCTCAGCTCGATCAAGCGCCTTCAATGTTTTGCAATCGTGTGATCGACGCCTGGCCTATCCCATGACGGATCTAATGTTCCACGGTCCTGCCAGCGATATGCCGCTGGATGACCCTAACTGGCTAACTGACGAAAAGCGGACAGGGCGCGAATGGCAAACGCTACAAAAATCGCTGGCCAGTCGTAGTCGACAGCCGCTCAAGCTAATCAGACGCTGGTCCTCATCCTCTCGGCACTTTTCGGCCGAAGAGGCTCTTAAGCTCGGTTTTATCGACGAGATATTGGTGCCACCAAAAAAGCGTGACTGAAGTCCGACTTCGCTCACGCCTTTTTTATTTAGACCCCCTCCTCTTTTAGCTTCTCGGCCAGCGACCGGGCTTGGCGGGAGAGTTTTTTGGGTGGTTTGAGATTAACTTTGATCAACAGATCGCCGCGTTTACTAGCGCTAATTGGCACTCCCTTGCCTCGGACCCGTAAGATCTCGCCCGGGGCGACGCCCTCGGGGATTTTAACAGTTAGAGGGCCATCTAAGGTCTCGATCAGTTGCTCACCGCCCAGCAAGGTGTCGGAAATTTTGATATTAATATCTGTTACTAGGTTGGTCCCATCCCGGCGGAGAGTTGGGTGCCGCTCAACGTGGACCTTAACGTAGAGGTCACCAGTCAGTCCGCCCACGGCCGCCTCACCAGAGCCTGAGAGTCGGATCATCTCACCATTCTCGATCCCGGGCGGCACCACCACTTTGATTGACTCATTCTTTTTCATCACACCGCTACCAGCGCAGGCGGGGCAAGGCTTCTCGGGCACTTGGCCGGTACCGTGGCACTTATCGCAGGTCTTGACCGTCGCAATCGAGCCGAGGAAGGAGTTGCGTGTCTCGCGGATTTTTCCTTTACCGCCACAGACCGAGCAAGTTTTGGTCGCCGAGCCGGGGGCCGCTCCCTTGCCGTGGCAGGTATCACACACACCCAATTTATTGATCAAGAGTTCGCGTTCGGTACCAAAGACGCTTTCTTTAAAACTAATCTGGATATCAACCGAGATGTCGCGACCACGCCGGACGCGAGTGCCGCCGGCAGAAAAAAAATCAGTAAAGATATCGCCGAGGTCAAATTCCATTTCCCCACCCATATTGGAAAAGCCAGAAAAGTTGGAAAAGTCCCAAGCCCCGGCGCCTTGACCACCGCCGGCAAAACCAGCTTGACCAAATTGATCATACTGACGGCGCTTGGTGTCGTCAGAGAGGACTTGGTAAGCTTCGCTCGCTTCCTTAAACTTGGCCTCATCACCGCCCTTTTTGTCGGGATGGTATTTGTGAGCCAGTTTGTGGAAGGCCTTTTTTATTTCGTCTTTATTGGCCTGCTTATCTACCCCTAAAATTTTGTAGTAATCTTTAGCCATAAATTATTTTGTTTCGGCATCTCGAACATTATCACTACCAGATTCAGGTGGGTTGTTCTTCATTATATGTTCACCGATTTTTTGCATTGCCTTAGATAATTCTTCGGTCGCGCTCTGGATCGCACCCTCATCACTACCATCTTTGACCTTCTTTAACTCTGCTATTTTAGCCTCGACTTCAGTTTTAATATCAGGCGGGACTTGGTCTTTGCTATCCAGTAAAGCTTTCTCGGCCGTGTAGATTAGTTGATCGGCCAAATTACGCTTTTCTACTAATTCTTTTTTCTTTTTATCCTCTACCGCATGGAGTTCAGCCTCCTTCTTCATCTTTTCAATATCATCTTTAGAGAGACTGCTCTGGGCCTCAATCCGGATGCTCTGCTCCTTGCCAGAGGCCTTATCTTTGGCTTTGACGGAGAGAATGCCGTTGGCATCAAGGTCAAAGGTCACCTCAACTTGGGGTAGGCCGCGGGGGGCCGGTGGTATACCATCTAAAATAAAGCGGCCCAAAGTTTTGTTGTCGGCCGCCATTTCGCGCTGACCCTGGACAATATGGATCTCGACCGAAGTTTGATTATCAGCGGCAGTAGAGAAGGTTTGAGTCCGAGCCGTCGGGATGGTGGTGTTAGGTTCAATAATCTTTGTGGCCACACCGCCCAATGTTTCAATCCCAAGCGCCAGCGGCGTGACGTCGAGTAGAAGAACATCCTTAACATCACCTTGGAAGATACCGCCTTGCACCGCCGCCCCTATCGCCACCACCTCGTCGGGGTTAATGGAGCGGTTGGGCTCTTTGCCAAAAAGTTTTTTAACAGCTTCTTGGATGGCGGGCATCCGGGTTTGACCACCAACCATGATCACTTCATTGATTTGGCTAGGTTCTAATTTAGCCGCCGCTAAAGCTCTTTTAGTGATTTCAATCGAGCGATCAATTAGATCTTTGGCCAAGCTCTCGAGGGTGGCTCGACTCATCTTGAGCAGGAGGTGCTTGGGGCCGGAGGCATCCGACGTTATAAATGGTATGTTGATCTCGCTTTCCGTCACAGTGGAAAGCTCGTGTTTGGTCTTTTCGGCCGCTTCTTTTAATCTCTGGAGAGCCAGCTCATCTTTTGTCACGTCTATGCCTGATTCCTTCTTATACTCATCGGCGATCCATTTAATTATTTTTTGATCAAGGTCTTCGCCACCCATATGGGAGTCACCATCGGTTGATTTGACCTCGATGCTCTGCTCATCGCCGGCTCCGGTAATGTCTAAGATTGAGATGTCAAAAGTTCCACCACCAAAGTCGTAAACGGCAACCACTTCGTTTTTCTTTTTTTGCAGACCATAAGCCAGGGCCGCTGCCGTTGGCTCATTGATGATTCGGCGGACTTTAAAACCGGCAATCTCGCCGGCATTTTTGGTCGCTTGGCGCTGTGAGTCGTCAAAGTAGGCCGGCACAGTGATCACTGCCTCCTCAATCTTCTCTCCCAGTTTAGCCTCGGCATCGTGCTTAAGCTTTTGCAAGATCATGGCCGAGATCTCTTCGGGGCGGTAATCTTTATCGCCCATCTTAACCTTGACCCCGCCATCATCTGATTGGAGGATCTCGTAGGCAACGATTGCTTTATCTTTTTGGACGTTAGGGTCATTAAACTTGTGACCCATCAGCCGTTTGATGCCGTAAATCGTGTTTTTTGGATTGGTAATGGCTTGGCGCTTAGCGAGGAGGCCGACTAGGCGCTCCTTGGCTTTGCTCATGGCCACAATCGAGGGGGTGGTGCGGTTACCCTCGGCATTTTCAATAATTTTGGGCTCACCGCCTTCCACATAGGCCATGGCCGAGTTAGTCGTCCCCAAATCAATCCCTAATATTTTTGCCATACGAGGGCATTATACGCATAAAAAATAAAATTTCAAGTCCTCTAAAAAGAAAAATCGCATCCGCCATATTTTCTGGCAAATGCGAAATCATCAACTCTGGTGCTAAGGCAAACAATTCTTATTGTCTGGTATGTCTGGGCAATCTGCCACTGAGACAAATGCAGCGGCGAGAAAGGCCAGTACAAACATTCCTACACCGCATAGAATAGCCAGACCAAAAGCATTTGAAGCGTCCTTGTCAGCCCACTGCCTGAGGTGGGTAGGAATCCACCAGCCAAAAGGCATTGATATAAACAGTCCCATAAAAATAAAACCCACCAAGCCACAGATGGCTTTGATAATCTTCATTTAGGTTTCCTTTCCTAAGATCTCTTTATGAATTTAACACCCAAGTAGCCTATTTTGTCAACCCATCACGAGGGTTACTCTCGTGACTAATTTAAAACTCCAACTTTAACCTCGGCGGGGCGGATTATTTTGTCGCCCAGTTTGTAGCCTTTTTTGATGACGGCCACAACCTTGTCGTCTTGGGCGAGGTCAATCACTTCCTCCTCACCCACACTGTGATGGAGGGTTGGATTGAAAGCCTCGCCAATGGGGTCAATTACTTCCAAGTGATGGTGGTGGAAAATTTTGATCAGTTGCTTATGGATCTGCTCAATGCCCAGTCGCCAATCCTCTGGCAATCTTTTCCACGACTCTTTATGACTAAAAGCCAAATCAAAATTATCAGCAATGCTTAAAAATTCTAGGAGCACATCCGTTTTAGCCGATTGCAAAAGTTTGGTCTGATGCTCGTGGGCCTCTTTCTTTAAATTAACGTAGTCGGCCTTGCTCCTCTGCCAGCCAGCCAAAAACTCGCTCTTTTCTTGCTCACAGACTTTGAGCCTGGCCCGCAGTTCTTTAATTTTGTCGGTCAGTCCCTCTTCCATCACGACCTCCTCATCCGCCACAAACTCGTCATCAGTTTGATCTGTATCTTTTTTCATACCCTATAATGCTAACTCAAGCTAACTAAGCTAACAAGCTTCCGTTAGTATTCTCCGCGAGAACCACCAGAGACGGCCTTAAAGGTAACGCCAATTTTTTTACCACTAGCATCGGTTAGCGGCAGATCCTTAGTATAGTCAAAGGGGTGCGAGCCATATTGGGTTTGGAAAACTAGGCCATCATCACTGTGCAAAATCGCCCAATAGGTCTCGTCATCAAGCGTGCCCTCAAGCAGGGTCATTTTGGTTGTGTGGTAATCACCTCGATCAAAGTATTGAGCACTCATGATCCGACCGGGTTGACCCAGATCGTCGGTGGTGTAAATAACGACCCAGCCGGGATTAGCCAGTGTGAGGTGATCAATAATCACTTGATCACCCGGCGGTTGGTCGAGGACGGTCAAGGCATTGCCAGTGGTCGAAGTAATTTTATTGGCGCTGCTGGAGGCGGTAGCGGTCGAAGAATTAGTGCCGCTCCCCGTATGAGGCCAAAACCAGCCGGCCACAAAGCCGATAATAAGAGCGGCAATGATTGCTCCGATCAAATAGTTTTGGTTAAGAGGTTTGGCAGTGTTTTCCATTACTCTATCTTACAACACCTTATAGCATGCAGTGTCTTGTTACGTCAATTCTAAAATAAAAAGAGAAAGGCCGGATAAATCCGGCCGGATTGAGATTGGCAGGCAGATGTGGGCGGCCTTAAGCTGGTCCTTGGGTCTCTGGTGCGTTAGGCGCAACCCTACCAGATCAATCATCACGCGTGCTAAATCTCGTTGTGATAATTTTCTCTAATTGACCGAGATTGTCAACTTTTTAGTTTCCCAAATTGTGTTCAAGCTGGGGGTAAGGTGTGAACAGATTGTTAGTTGGCTAACGTTTCGACCATTGGGGCGCCTTTCTTGCCTTTTTTAAGCCGAATTTGCGGCGCTCTTTTTCCCGAGCGTCGCGAGTTAGCCACCGGTGCTTTTTTAAAGTTGGTTTTAATTCTGGCTCTAGTTTTAAAATTGCCCGGGCCAAGCCCTGACGGACGGCACCAGCTTGGGAACTGACTCCCCCACCAATAATTTTGATCGTCACAGCAAAATTATCTTTTAGACCACTTTCTGTCAGTGGCGCTAGAGCCTCCTGCTTCCAGCTAGCCACGGTAAAATAATTATCGATTGGTCGGTCATTGATGATAACGGAAGTCTTGGCACTTTTTGATAAACGGACTCTAGCCACTGCCGTTTTTCGACGACCCACCACCTCAAACAAATATTTGCTTTCTTTCGTTGGCATATTTAATCAGTGATGGTTAAATTTTTCATTAATTTAGACCGGAGTTTATTGCCATCGAGCATCTGGTAAACCGCCCGGCGGACCATCTCCTGGTGGCCTTTTTTAGTCAGCACTTGGCCTACTCGTTCGCGCCTTAGACTACCAGGGTAGCCACTGTATTTGAGCCAATATTTGGCTGTGCCTTTGCGGCCGGTCAAACCAATTTTACTAGCGTTGTTGATCACAACCTTGATTGGGGGAGGAGCATGACGGACGTAAGCCACGGAGCGCTTGCCAGATAGAACCATTGCCACCTCTGATGCTAGTCGGCCTAAAGGTTTCCCCGATGCGTCAAATGTAATTTTTGGAATCATAAAATTTAGATGAATTCAATTATCGACATCGTACTGCCATCGCTCAAACGACGCGGTAGTTTAGTAATGCGGGTGTAACCACCAGCTCGGTCACTATAACGAGGGGCAATCTTTTGGCAAAGAGTTTTTAGCTCACGATTATTGCTACCCAGGCGCGAGGCCAGCAAGCGACGATTGGCGACAGTATCTTTTTTAGCCAAGGTGACCAAACGCTCCACCACCGGCCGCAGGGCTTTAGCCTTGGCGCCAGTGGTTTTGATCCGTTCCCGGGTAATCAAATTTTTAACTAAGCCACGCAATAAGGCTTGGCGTTGACCGCTCTCACGCTTTAGTTTTTTTTGTTTATTGCCGTGGCGCATATAATTAGATGTGGGATGTTAGAAGTGAGAAGTTAGATTATTTGAGGGTTAATCCTAGACCGGTTAGAGCGCGTTTAATTTCTTGGATCCCTTTCTCGCCCAAGCCCGAGATCGCTAGCAAATCCTCCTCTCGTTTGCGGGTTAAACCACTGACCGTCCGGATACTGGCACCCGAGAGGGCCTTGAGTGTTCGAACCGAGAGATTTAAATCTTCGATCTTGGTTTTTAGAGCATCACTCTCACCCCCCTTGCTTTGGTTGCTCGTCTCGTCTGTTTCGCTTGCCTCAGGCATAGCCGGCAAAGTGCTGATCATCTCCTCACGGAAGCCGACAATGGCGTTGAGCTGTTTGATCATGATCTCAATCGACTTCTCTAACGCCTCGCGCGGTGTGATGATGCCATCTGTCTCGAGACTAATCCGAAGCCGGTTGTAATCTGTCCGATTGCCGACCCGCATTGACTCAACCTCGTAACTAACGCGTTTGATCGGGGTAAAAACAGCATCGAGCACAATATCGCCAATCCCGACCTTTTCCCGCTGGATTAGTTCTTTGGGCACATAACCAAGACCCTTTTCCACCTTTATCTCTGCTTTTAGTTTGGTGTCTTTGGTAGTAAGAGTGGCCAGATGCTGATCCTTGTTGATGATATTAACTTCGCCGCCAGTTTTAATGTCGGCGGCCGTTACTTCTTTAGGCCCGCCAACATCGAGGGTTAAAATTTGTGGGCTACCACCCATGACTTGGAAGCGAACTCGCTTCAAGTTAAGCAAAAAGGTGATGACATCCTCCATCATCCCCGGCAAGGTTGTAAACTCATGACTAGCGCCCTCGATCTTAACTTCGGTGACAGCAAAGCCTGGGATGGACGACAAAATGATGCGGCGGAGTGAGTTGCCTAGGGTGTATCCATAACCCGGATAGAGACCCTCGATCTCGTAAACACCGCTAAAATCATCTTCGCTAACAATGATCGGTTTGGATGGTAAAATTATTTCAAAATCAAGCATAGTAATTGATTAATGATTAAACACGACTATAAAATTCTAAAATGGCCCCATAATTTAATCCGGCGTCAGCCACTGTGAGCATTGGCCGAGCCACTAGCTCGCCGGTCCAACTCTCTTGGTCAAATTTTACCCAAGCTGGAGCTTGGTAATTTTTTAACCGCTCGGTCATGGCCGCAAAAGTGCCTCGGGCCCGACTGGCTGGACGGACGCTAATTTTTTGGCCGACCCGAACAGCATAGGAGGGGATGGTGACTCGCACTCCATCCACTAAAATATGACCATGATTAACAACTTGCCGGGCCCAGGCTCGCGACGGTACCAGACCGATCCGAAAGATGACGTTATCTAGTCGTTCCTCCAACGACTGAGCCAGACGTCCAGCTGGATCAGCGCCCTCGTGACGAGCGGCTTTAACGTAACCAGCAAATTGCCGTTCGGAAAGACCGTAGGTCAATCTCATTTTTTGCTTTTCCAATAATTGCCGACCATATTCCGTTAATTGCGACCGCGATTTTTTGTTAGTCCGCTTTTTCTCGGTGCCAGAAATAGTAAATTTGGCCGTCTGCGTCTTAGGGAAAATCCGCGCCCCGAGGCGTCTAGCGATTTTGTATTGTGGACCGGTCCGCATTGTTTAGTTGTTAGGGATTAGTAATTAGATATTAGACTTAAACCCTCCGGGGGCGGGGTGGTCGGGGACCGTTAAAAGGCACGGGCGTGGCATCCTTGATCGAGTTAATAACAAAACCTTTATTGGCAAATGCCCGTAAGGCGGACTCGCGACCGGCTCCAATACCCCGGATTACCACCGACACTTCTTTGAGCCCAAGCTCGCTCTCCTTGTCGGCCAACTGCTCCGCCACTTTACCAGCGGCAAATGGTGTACCCTTCTTTGCACCCTTTAAGCC
>CAZMXZ010000014.1:0-10204 GCA_964570405.1 uncultured Candidatus Saccharibacteria bacterium
AGTGGCTAAGCCAGGTGAGGTTACAAATCTAGAGATAGCGATCAAAAATTTGTCGAGCGTTGATATGGAGGGAGTTAATTTGACTATTTTTTATCCGGCGGGTACTCGCGGAAGTAGTGATGGTTCCCCCCTTGATCGGAGTGATGAGACGATTGGTAGCATTGCTCGGGGCCAAACCATCACCCGCTCCATCGCAGCCATTTTTTATGGGGCCGAGCAGACCACCGTCAGTCTTAAAACTCGTTTAAATTATCGCTTAACCGGAGCCAATATTATTTACGAAAAAAACGATAGCTATGATCTAACCTTGGGAGCGGCCCCGGTCAGTATTAGTATTGCCACCAACCCAGAGGTGGTAGCCGGGGATGAAGTCAAATTTGATGTGACGGTCCATTCCAACGCCACCACGCCAATTAAAGATTTGGCCTTACTAGCTACTTACCCCGCTGGTTTTAGCTTTACTTCAGCTAGTTTACCGCCCAAAAGCGGGAACAATTTGTGGTCACTGGGTGATTTGGAACCGGGGGGGGAACGGCACTGGCAAATTGTGGGGACCCTCTCTGGTCAGGCCGAGGAAGTAAAGTCGTTCCATTTTGTGGCTGAGGCGGCGAGTGCCATCGTTGATCCAAACGCCACTCAATATGGCAGTCAATTCCAAACCGTGACGATTAAAGAATCGTTTGTGGCTTTATCTCTTAATCTTGATGGCAATAGTACCAATCCCTATCCAATCGGGAGCGGCCAAAATATTAAAGCCACTTTGGCTTGGCGCAACAATTTGCCTGGCAATATTAATGATGTCGAGATCAAATTATTCTTTGATGGGCCGGCCTTAGACAAATCGAGCCTCAAGGTCCCACAGGGTTTTTATAGCTCGAGCGATAATACCATCACCTGGAATAGCAATTACGATAAGGACTTGATGATGGTAGCGGCTGGGAGTGGCGGTCAGACCGACTTTAGTTTTACTAATTTGCCGCTGGTGACCACCAATCAGCCAACGATTAAAAATCCGACCATTAACCTACGCATCCAGTTGATGGCCACTCGCGTGGCTGAAGGCTTTACTGATCAAACAATTAAAAGTGAACTGGAACGGCAAATTAAAATTGAATCTGATTTCCAGTTAGCATCGCGAGCGGTCCGCAGTCAAGGTCCATTTACCAATACTGGGCCGATCCCACCCAAGGTTGACCACGAGACGACCTACACCGTTTTGTGGTCGGTCATCAATTCAATTAATGATGTAAAAA
Organism: uncultured Candidatus Saccharibacteria bacterium; assembly: GCA_964570405.1. GTDB lineage: Bacteria > Patescibacteriota > Minisyncoccia > Phycocordibacterales > XYD1-FULL-46-19 > CAZMXZ01. Next base: position 1,254 of record CAZMXZ010000014.1, read on the forward strand.
ACGCTAGAGTAACGGCGGTACTGCCACCCGATGTTAAATGGAAGGGTGTTTACAGTCCAACCACGGCCGGAGTAACCTTTGATGAAGAGTCGCGCACTCTGACTTGGGACTTGGGCTCGATCCGGGCGGGGACGGGGCCGGGGCAACAGAGTCCAGCTAAGGAGTTGGCCTTCCAGATTGGTTTGGTCCCCAGCGCTAATCAGTTGGGATCCGAGCCCATCCTAGTCTCTAACATTGTGATGACTGGTACCGACGTGTTTACCACCACTGACCTAACGCGGACCAAGGCTGATCTCTCGACTCACATTATTTCTGACCCAACTTTTAAAATTGATGATGGTAAAGTTAACCCGTAATTATGGCTGATAGTAATAACCTAATGGAAAAAGTGATCAGTCTAGCCAAGCGGCGGGGCTTTATATACCAGGGCTCCGAGATTTATGGCGGACTGGCGGGTATTTATGATTACGGCCCATTGGGTGTGGAACTCTGTCATAATATTAAACAGTATTTTTGGCAAAAGTTTGTGATTGAGCGGGAGGATGTTTATGGCTTGGGGGCAGCAATTTTGATGCCGGAACGGGTTTGGGAAGCCTCTGGTCACACCGAACTTTTTACTGACCCACTTGTTGAGTGCAAAATTTGTCACGAACGGGTTCGGGCTGATCAGCCCGAAGCGATCAAAGATCATGAGTCAAAACATAAAGAAAAAGTTGACTGGTCCGAGCCGACAAAATTTAATCTTTTGGTCGAAACCAAACTAGGGGCGTCCGAAAAAACCGCCACCAAGGTTTATTTGCGCGGGGAAATTACCCAAGGCGTCCACGTTAACTATAAAAATATTTTAGATTCAATGCACCCAAAAATTCCTTTTGGTGTTGGCCAGGTCGGTAAAGCCTTTCGGAACGAAATTACACCGAGGGATTTTATTTTTCGGCAACGCGAATTTGAGCAAATGGAATTACAATACTACATTAAGCCCGATGAAGCCGAAGGCAAAAAGCAGTTTGAATATTGGAAAAATTTTGCTTTTGAATGGTATTTGGGTCTGGGTTTTAAAAAAGAAAATTTGCGTTGGCGCCAGCATGGGAGTGATGAGCGAGCCCACTATGCCAAAGATGCTTGGGATATTGAATACAACACTCCCTTTGCCGGCTGGAAGGAAGCTTGGGGCGTTCATCACCGAGCCGATTGGGATTTGCGCCGGCACAGTGAATATTCTGGCGTTGATTTGTCCTACTACGACGAGGAAACGAAACAAAAGTTTATCCCGTGGGATATTGAATGTTCGGGTGGGGTAGACCGGGCAGTCCTTTTTGTATTACTTGAAGCTTATGACGAAGATGAGATGAATGGGGAGAAGCGAGTGGTGCTGAAGTTAAAGCCAGCGATGGCTCCCATTAAAGTGGCCGTTTTCCCGCTTTTAAAAAACAAACCCGAGTTGGTAGCCAAAGCGCGCGAAGTTTACTCTAATCTCAAACCCCTAATTTCTAATATCCAATTTGACGATAACGGCAACATTGGCAAACGCTATCGTCGCCAAGACGAGATCGGCACGCCCCACTGCGTCACCATTGACTTCCAAACCCTCGAGGATGATACGGTTACCCTCCGTGATCGTGACAGTGGTGAGCAAAAAAGAGTAAAAATTACTGATCTAAAGACCGTTGTCCGTGGATAAGTTTGAGTTAAAGACCCTACCGTCTGGTTTGCGGCTACTTAGCCTACCCGATCCTACCGCTACCTCGGTGACGATTTTAATTTTGGTCGCCGCCGGTTCAGAATATGAGACGCGGGCAACCAGCGGACTGTCGCATTTTTTGGAGCATATGTGCTTTAAGGGCACGACTAAACGACCGGCCGCGATTGATATTAGTCAGGCCTTCGATGCCCTGGGGGCCAGTCACAATGCTTTTACCAGCCAGGAGTTTACTGGCTACTATGGCACCGTTTGGCCCGAGAAGGTGGAAGTTATGACCGAACTCTTAGCCGACATGTATCTTGATCCGCTCCTTGATCAAGCCGAAATCGACAAAGAACGGGGTGTAATTATCGAAGAAATTAAAATGTATGAGGACTTGCCTCAACATCGGGTGGGAGAGTTAATATTTGAGTTAATGTATGGTGATCAACCAGCCGGTTGGTCGATTGCCGGACCGATTAAAACAGTTAAGGAGCTCAAGCGGGAAGATTTTTTGGCTTATCGAGCCAAGCATTACCGGGCGGCCAAAACTGTAGTGGTGGTCAGTGGAAATTTTTCTGAAAACAAATTATTGCCACCGGTGGAAAAACTTTTCTCACCGACACCGACCGGAACAGTCGTAGGTAAAGCCACGGTGGTCGAGAACCAGGCCGGTCCGCAGATTTTGGCTAAAGAAAAAAAATCTGATCAAACTCATCTGGTCTTGGGTTGGCGAAGTTTTAGTTTGTTCGATAGTCGGCGACCGACCTTGTCTGTTCTGGCTGGTCTTTTAGGCCGGGGGATGAGCTCGAGGCTTTTTGATCGGGTACGTAATCAGTTGGGGGCGGCTTATTATGTTGGGGCTGATCAAGATAGTTATACCGACCACGGACTCTTTACTGTCGCGGCCGGAGTCGATAACGAGCGGCGCGTTTTGGTGGTTGAGACCGTCCTAGAAGAAGTCCAGAAAATCAAAACAGAAATAGTAAGCGAAAAGGAATTGCGTAAGGTTAAAGATTATTTGATTGGTAACTTATATCTCAGCCTTGAGACACCGGCCAGCCTAGCCTTTTATTATGGTGGGCAAGAGGTCGCTGGCGAACAAATCCAGACGCCGAAACAGTGGCGGCAAAAACTTGAGGCCGTTACCGCCCAAGATCTACAAACTTTAGCCAACGAAATTTTTGTTCCAACCCATTTAAACTTGGCCGTGATTGGCCCCAAGGTGAGCGAGACCGAGTTTGCCCCGACCTTTGGCCTATAGTACGATAGAGTAATGGAGGTAGTGGGGAACAAGATCAAGCTGGAACTCTCGACCGGTAGCGTGGTCAGGACGGTTTTAGTTTTGATTGGTTTTTATCTGCTCTTTTTGCTCCGCGACGTGGTTCTTATTTTGCTCACCTCGGTTGTTATTGCGTCAGCGATTGAACCCGGAGCCAAATGGTTTGAACGCTGGCACATCAGGCATCTGCCAGCCGTTATTATGATTTATCTTTTGGCCTTTGCCTTTTTTGCCGGAGCGGTTTATCTTTTGGCCCAGCCCCTGGTGGGGGAGTTAGTCGACGTGGTTCATGTTTTGCCCGAACGGCTCGACACGCTCCAGCAAGTCTCGCAGCGCTTTGGCCCGCTGACCTCCTGGGCCGGCGACTTAACAACACTGTCGCTCTCTGATGTGGCGGCTCAATTGGAGCGGGCGGTCAGCAACCTCTCCGGTGGAGTCTTCCAAACGGCCACCGGCATTTTTGGGGGAGCCCTAAGTTTTATTTTAATTTTGGTTTTTTCTTTCTATCTCTCGGTTCAACGGAATGGGATTGATAATTTTTTGCGCCTAATTAGTCCGAGTGCGGAGGAGGCCTACATCTTAGGTCTCTGGCGCCGCTCGCGGGAAAAAATCAGTCGCTGGGTTCAGGGTCAACTCCTCCTTGGGGTGATTATGGGAGTGCTGGTCTTTTTGGGTTTAGCCATTCTCCAGATTAAATATGCTTTGACGCTGGGTCTCTCGATGATTGTGTTTGAATTAATACCAATTTTTGGTCCAGTTTTGGGTGCGGTGCCAGCTGCCATCATTGGTTTTAACCAGAGTGCGGTTTTGGGTGTGATGGTGATTGCTTGGTACACCATCATCCAACAGTTCGAGAATCATTTGATCTACCCGCTGGTTGTCCGCAAGATCATTGGGGTGCCACCAATGATTGTGATTGTGGCCCTCTTGGTCGGCGTCAAATTGGCTGGCTTTTTGGGCTTGATTTTGGCGGTGCCCCTGGCTACCGTCTTGATGGAAATATTTGATGACCTGGAAAAAAGAAAAAAGGGTCAGGCTTTGCCAAGTTAATGAGTCAAAAAGTCTATCTTACCACTACTCTCCCTTATGTTAACGCCGCGCCTCATCTCGGCCACGCCTTGGAGTTTGTTCAAGCTGATATTTATGCTCGGTACCAAAAAATACTTGGTAACGAGGTCTTATTAAATACCGGGACTGACGAACACGGGGCAAAAGTTTATGCCAAAGCGCTGGCCGAGGGTGAGCGGCCGCGAGTTTATAGTGATCGACAGGACAAGAATTTTAAAAAATTAATTCGGGCTCTTGGCTTGGTTGATAATATTAGCTTTGTTCGGACGACCAGCCCGGCCCACATTAAAGCCGCTCAAGAGTTTTGGCGGCGGGCGGCAGTAGCGGGCGATATTTATAAAAAAGATTATCGCCTTAAGTATTGTGTTGGTTGTGAATTAGAAAAGACTGATTCGGACTTGGTTGATGGTCGCTGTCCGATCCACCCCCAGTTGGAGCTCGAGATCCGAGAAGAAGAAAATTATTTTTTTCGGTTTTCCAAATATCAAAACAAGTTATTGGAGCTCTATCAATCCAAATCAGACTTTGTTTTACCGGCTTATCGCTTAAACGAAATTAAAATGCTAATCACGAGCCGGGGTTTGGAAGATTTTAGTATTTCGCGCTTGGCCGCTAAAATGCCCTGGGGTGTGCCGGTGCCTGATGACCCAAATCAAGTGATGTATGTTTGGTTTGACGCCTTGATTAGCTATATTTCCGCCCTGGATTGGCCGGAGACTCCAGCTAAGTTTGAGGCCTGGTGGCCGGTGATCCAGTTTGCTGGCAAAGATCAGGTTCGTCAGCAGGCGGCCATGTGGCAGGCGATGCTCCTCTCGGTCGGATTGCCACCATCTAAACAGATTGTGATCCATGGCTTTATTAATATTGGCGGCCAAAAGATGAGTAAAAGTTTGGGCAATGTGCTAGATCCCAATAACCTGGTGGCTGATTATGGCACCGAGGCCACACGTTTTTACTTAGCCAGCCTCCACCCATTTGAAGATAATGATGTCACACTTGAAAAAATTAAAGAAACTTATAATGCCAAACTAGCCAATGGCCTGGGCAATTTGGTCAGTCGGATAATGACGATGGCCAGCGCCAATTTGTCCTCGCCCATAACCGTGCCACCCAACACTATTCCTCAAACCTGGAAAGATTTGCTCGCGACTTACGAATTCCAAAAGACTCTAGATTTTATTTGGGAACAAATCTCCGCCCTCGACCTAAGGATTCAAGCCACTCAACCCTTTAAACTGATTAAAACTGATAAAGATCAAGCGCTAAAAATAATTACCGAGTTAGTGACCGATCTTTACACCATTGGTCGGATGCTTAATCCAGTGATGCCGACGACCAGTCAAACAATTAAAGATTTGGTTAAAAACAATAAAATGCCGGAGACACCACTCTTTGCCCGCCGTGACTAGACCAAAATATTTTGATGCTCATGCTCACCTCTCATTTGATCAGTATGACACTGATCGGGCCGATGTCATAAAACAAACACTGGCCGCCGAGACTTATTGGATCGAGATTGGAACGGATTTGGAGCAAAGTGCCAGGGCCATCCAGTTGGCCGAAAGTATTGGGGAGGGAGTTTGGGCTAGCGTCGGTATCCACCCCACCGAGTGGTCTAAGATTGAAGATCTCTCTAACGAGCTAACCAAGCTAGCGAAGCTAACTAATAGTTCGCCTCGGGTGGTAGCGATTGGTGAGTGCGGTTTAGATTATTACCGACCGGCTGATCAAACAGCCGAGGCCAAAACCAAACAAAAAGAATTATTTTTGGCGCAGATAGAATTGGCAAAAAAATTAAAGAAGCCAGTCGTGATCCATGCTCGCCCAAAACCTAACACCGTTGATGTCTACCAAGATATTTTTGATTTGTGGCAACAACAAAACTATCCATCTATTCAACTCCATTGCTACGCTGACGATGAGGATGCGGCCAAAAAGTTTTTAGATCATGGGGCAGTCCTCTCCTTCACTGGCCTGATTACTTTTAATCATAGCTGGAATAATTTGATCAAACAAATTCCGGTTAATCAACTTTTGGCCGAAACGGATGCTCCCTTTTTGGCCCCGGTGCCTCATCGGGGGCAGAGGAACGAGCCGCTTTTTGTCTCGCTCGTGGTTGATCGACTGGCAGCTCTTAGGGGTCAAAAGGTCATGGAGTTGGCACCGGAGCTGGTAACTAATGCTTTGCGGTTTTTTAGCCTTGTGGTAAGATAATCCGGATGGAACCAAAAGCTTACGAATTGGGTTATCTTTTGACCCCCTTTATTCCCGCTGAAGTGGTGACTGAGACGGTGAATAAAATTATTCATTCTGCCATCACCAATCATGGCGGCTCAATTACGGCTGAGATTGGGCCGGTGCTAAAGACCTTGGCCTATAAAGTGGTTTGGGCTAGCGGTCACAAAAGTGAGCCCTTAACGGAAGCCTATTTTGGTTCGATTCGTTTTATGATGGCGCCGGAAGAAATTGCTAACTTAGATCTAAAGTTAAAGCAGGGGACAGAACTTGTTCGCTACTTAATCATTACGCTGTCGAAAGAATCTGACTACGTGCCGAGCCCGCGACCGCGCCGGCCAGAAATTACTTACCGCCCACCAGTGACTCGACCCGAGGTTAGTACCCAGTCAAAAGTTAAATTAACAACTGAAGAGATGGATAAACAAATTGAAGACTTGATCCATGTCTCGCAATAAATATGTATCTAAATAAAGTTTTTATTATTGGCAACTTGACCCGTGATCCGGAGGAGCGGGCGCTGCCCTCGGGGGCTAAGGTTGTCAACTTTGCTTTAGCGACAACGCGGGTCTGGAAGGATCAAACTGGGGCGAAGAAGGAAGATACTCAATTCCATAACGTCGTCGTCTTTGGCCGCCAGGCCGAGATCGTTGCTCAATACCTCAAAAAAGGATCAAGCGCAATGGTAGAGGGTCGGCTCCAGACTCGGAGTTGGGATGCTGCTGACGGCAACAAAAAATACCGAACTGAAATTGTGGCTGATCGGGTCCAATTTGGGCCTAAGTCTGGGGCCAGTGGTGGTGAAGGCAAATCAGCTCGGTCAGAAGCCAGTTCAACCGGAACAGATCAAGTTCAAGAAAGTATTCCGACGGTGGAGTACCCAGAAGAAAATATTAATCCCGATGACATACCCTTCTAAATTATGAAACAGTGCCATTTTTGTACCAACAATATTAAAACTATTGACTATAAAGATCCCGAGATCCTCAAGCCCTTTCTTGATCCACATGCTCGCATCTTAAGTCAAGATAAAAGCGGCCTTTGCGCCTCGCACCAACGCTCTTTAGCAACCGCCGTCAAACGCGCCCGCTTCCTTGCCCTCTTGCCCTTCATCTCGGCTTAAACTCTTTCGGTATATTCGCCGGTTTCGGTATTAACGCGCAGGACGTCACCTTCGTTCACAAACATTGGGACGTTAAGGACGAGCCCGGTTTCGAGTTTAACTTGTTTTAAACCACCTTGGGCGGTGTTGCCGCGGACGGCCGGGGCCGCTTCCGTCACTTTTAATTCTACTTTAATTGGCAAGCGTAGGCCCAAAATTTTATCGCCAAAAGATAGAACATCGGCCAAAGAATTAACCTTTAGATATGGTCCCTGCTCGGCCACGACCTCATCGGGTAGCTGGAAGCGGTCGGCCGGATTTTTTGGGTCGCAAAACCACCACTCACCTTTATTGTGGTAAAGATATTTAACCGTCCGAGTATTTAGATTGGCCTCCTCGGCCTTCTCACTCTGGTGGAAGGAGTATTCGGTGACTTTGCCGGTAATTAAATTTTTGAGTTTGGTGGCATTAACCGGCTTGCGTTGCTGCTTGCGGAAGACATGGGATGAGAGCACCTCATAAGGCGCTCCATCAAGGACAATTAACTTTTTAGGTTTTATTTCATTATATTCCAACATTGCTTCGCTATTGTAGCGGTGACTTTTGCCCCGGTCAAGGCGTTTTCATATGTAGTGGTCGGTGGTATTATTATCTTATCTATGTTAGAGGAAAAAGGCCGGACCGAAAATGCTACCAATGATGAGGTGCTTTTGAGACAAAGTCTCAAGCAGCCCGCTCGTTATGAAGAGCTGGTCAATCGTTATCGACCAGCCTTTTTCCGTCGGGCCAGGCGCCTGCTTGGTAATTGCCCTGAAGTGGAGGAGGCGGTGGCCGATACTTTTGTAAAAATTTATTTTAAAGCGACTAGTTTTGAGTCCCGGGGCCAGGGTAGCTTCCGCTCCTGGGCCTATCGGATTCTAACTAACACCACTCTTTCCTACAGTCGACGTCGTCATCAGGAGCAGCTCCGTCAAGTTAATTGGGAAGAGGCCTGGTTTGATGAGTTTGTTGATGAGGCCGGCGGGCGATTTAGGACCAGCCTGGAGGTTAACAATTTTGTGGCGGTGGTGCTGGGACGACTGCCGGAGCGGCTAGCCAAAGTCTTGCAACTCCGATTTTTTGACGGCTACTCTTTAAAAGAGATTGCCAAGAGTGAGCAGCTAACGGTTGGAGCAGTAAAAACTTGTCTCTATCGGGCCAAAAAAGAATTTCGTCGTTTGAGTACTTTATTGGGTTACTAATTTTTTTCTATGTCTAGTCTAGCTATAAATTTTAATCGTCGGGTCATGACCCGAGTCTATCTGATTTGGTTTGGGCGCAAATTGGTCGCCCCCGTTTCCCTCAAAGCTTTTACCTTGATGGCGCTTTTTTGGCTGGCGACTTGGTGGGTCTCGGTTCGGCAGGTTTTTTCTAACGCTTTGGCGATTGGCGATTGGCGCGGTCAGTGGGCTTTTTGGACCGAGGCGGTGCTGGGGACCAGTCGATTAGTCCAAGCCCTCCTGGGCTTGGGGCTGGTGCTACTTTTTAGTTTAGTTTTTGACCTTAGCCGGCAGTGGCGGCCAAGAAGCGTTCTCGAACTTTCT
>CAZMXZ010000015.1:0-10117 GCA_964570405.1 uncultured Candidatus Saccharibacteria bacterium
GTTCGGATTGAGGTCTGCAACTCGACCTCATGAAGCCGGAATTGCTAGTAATCGCAGGTCAGCTATACTGCGGTGAATACGTTCTCAAGTCTTGTACTCGGGTCGCCATGCGATCGAGTATGCTAGTTGGTGGAAATCCAACCAGAATAGTTCACAATATTCTGAAGCCAAATACCAGTCCCGACGCGCGAGCGGTCGGGACGAAGGGGTAAATCCCGCAAGGGATCCCGACCAAAGCGTCGGGAGTAGCATTTCTTAGCTTGAATATCAGTCATAGGCGTTACACAAAGACGACTCCGCGAGTATAGGAGGAAGTTTTTGTGAAATTAATTGTGTAACGTGCAGTGGTATCGAGATAAGAAAAAATAGTGTAATCGGTTACCGTGGGAGATCTGGTTTAATCTCTCAGTGTGTGCTAACATCGAGAGTATGGAGCCGAGCAATTGGCCCAAAAGTTATGCCAGAAGTCAGCAGAGTTCGTAGTACCAAACGTCGCGATCAGCGCTTAAATCCGCGTCTTGATCGGCCGTATGGGAAGGAACAAATTCGTAAGCTAAAGTTAAATCCTAATTATGTCAGTGGTTTTATTGATGGCGAGGGCTCGTTTTCGATCAGTATCGGTAAGCATCGGACTCTCAAAAGAGGTCTAGAAGTGAGGCCAGAGTTCGAAATTGAGCTACGCAAGGACGATCAAGAAATTCTTGAACGTCTACTTATAACCATCGGGAGTGGTCGCATTTACGACTGCTCCTATGACCGCTATGGTTGGTATCCTCATGTTAAGTATAAAATTACTAGCATTTGGGAAATGAAAAAATATTTGTTTCCCTTTCTGGATCGCCATCCGTTGCAGGCCAAGAAGGCTAAGTCATACCAAATCTTTCGGGAAATCGTCCTGATGGTTTGCGACAAAAAGCATCTTGATGATCGAGGGTTTAATAAAATTGTTAAGCTTCGTGATTGCCTTCGAGCGATGGGGAAGAAAGCAAAAACTTATGGAAACCGCTAGGGTGCGGGAAAGCCGCTTGCCCAGTGGTGTGCGAATACTTACCAAGCGATTGGGAGTAGATTGCGATACTGCCCGTCAAGCCAAGGGAGCCGGGAGTACCCAAAGTTCCCGCTATGCGGGGCCTAAGGTAAGCTCGGTAACAAGGGTTAAGTCGTAACAAGGCACGGGTAGCGGAAGCTGCTCGTGGAGCTATTTTAGTGAAATTTCTCTGCTTCGGTAGAGAAGTCACAAGGCGATCTGTTACCGTCACAAGCGGTAATAACTGGTGATTGTTCTAGCACCGCTTAAATCAATGAACAGCAGTCGCTCGAGTCTGTCCAAATCGAGCTGAACGGAACAGAAGAAAGAATCTTAACTTATTTTGGCTGAAAAAATCATCCCGATTGCTCGGGATGGTTTTTTTGTTATAATATAAAGGCTAAAGTGTAAGACGATGAAATCAGTCCTGAAACTATTTTTTGTTCTGATTGTATTTTCGGCCGTATTTTTTACTTTAAGATATTACGGATCGCAGCTTGATTATAATGTTGAGACATTAGTTTTAGACCTTGGTGGATTAACCTACCTTTATTCTACCGTCGGAACAATTTTTGCGGTCTTTGCGGCATTTGTGATAGTCACTGAATCTCAAGATTGGAACATGCTTGTCAACGCTTCAAAGAATGAATTACGAGAATTAAATGAACTGTGGCTTTGGTCAAAAAATTTATCACCGTCCTTACATAAAAAATTTGACGAACTGATCCAGAAATATCTTGATAAAGTAGTTAGTGACGAGTGGCAAAAGTTAAGTTGGGGTGAGGAAAATTTTGAAACAGAGGAAATCTTAAACCAATGTCACCTTCTTTTGGCTGAAGCGGTCAAGGAAAATCAACAAATTTCCCCGGCGTTATTTTCAGCTTTTGGCAATATATTAAACTATCGTTCAACCCGGCTAGAATATAGTTGGGAACCTTTGGCAAAAATATTAAAGCTGACAATCATTCTAGTGGCGGGAGCACTGATTGGTCTGTCTCTTTTCATTGGTGTACACAATATGTGGCTCGACTATATTTTTATGCTTTGTATCGTTACCCTTAGTACGGTTATTCTTTTGGTTGTTGATGATCTAGATAATCCGTTGCGGCCAGGGGACTGGTGTCTTACTCCTCATGGTTACAAAAGATTACTTAAAGATATTCAGTCAAGGAAATGAGACTAAATGGTGCGAGTGGAAGGAATCGGACCTTCGACCTCTGTCTTATCAGGACAGCGTTCTACCACTGAACTACACTCGCGAAAAATCTTACAAAATATAGCAAAAAACCCTACCCTTGGCTATACTAAAGTGAAAAGATGAAAATCGGCGCTATTATTGTCCTCGTTTTGCTCTTAGGTTCAGCTGGTCTGTGGTTTTACCCATCACTTAAATATCAATCAGCCAGTGCCACCCCTACCAGTAGTAGTCTGTTGGCCAAGCTTGCCCCCGCCGCTCCACCAGTGACTCATTTGCCAACCCCCAAGCCCCTCAAGGCCATTTATATGACGAACTGGGTAGCGGGGACTCATGACTGGCGGGCTAGCCTAGTTAAGTTGATAAATGAAACGGAGATTAATGCGGTGGTGATCGACATTAAGGATTATAGTGGCGCACCGGTGACCGATCGGGTCAAAGATTTACCGGCCTTTATTACGGAGCTCCACCAAAACAATATTTACGTCATTGGCCGAGTGGCCTCCTTCCAAGACGCGGCCGCGGTTAAGACCCATCCAACTTGGGCCGTTAAACGGGCGAGTGATGGCGGCATTTGGCGCGACCGGAAGGGGATTCCTTGGATCGATCCGGGGACAAAAGACTATTGGGATTATTTAATTGCCATCGCTAAAACCTCACACGATCAAGGTTTTGACGAAATTAATTTTGACTACATTCGCTTCCCCTCCGATGGCAATATGCAAGACATCAGCTACCCCTCTAGTGGTACCACCACGCGAGCCGTTGTTTTAGAAAACTTTTTTAGCTACCTCCACAGTCAACTCAAACCGACTGGCCTAGTTATTTCAGCCGATTTGTTCGGGCTCTCAACGGTTAATCATGATGACCTTGGTATTGGCCAAGTTTTAGAACGAGCGTTGCCTTATTTTGATTATGTTGACCCGATGGTTTACCCCTCGCACTACGCGCCCGGCTTCCAGGGTTTTAAAAATCCGGCCGATCATCCCTACGACGTCGTTAATTACAGTCTGACGGAAGCGGTTAAAAGAGCTGATCTATTGGCCTCCACCACCGGCACCTCCACGACTGGGATGGTAGCCAAACTCCGACCTTGGCTCCAAAACTTTAATCTGGGGGCCGTCTACACACCGGCGATGATCCAAGCCCAAATCAAGGCCACTTATGATGCTGGTCTCACCTCGTGGTTACTGTGGGATCCAGCCAACCACTACACGCCTGCCGCCCTAATAAAAGAGTAGCTTAGAAAAAATAATATAGTGTGGAGATAAGCCTTGACTTTGGTGATACACTTTTGATACACTTGATCATATGGCAACAACCAAACAAAGATTAAATATTAGCCTAAGCCGTGAGATGGAGCAAGCTCTCAAACGTCTGGCCGGGCGAGATCGTGTACCACAGGCCACTAAGGCAGCGGAGCTAATTAAGTTGGCTCTCGAGTTGGAAGAAGATATTGCTTTTGAGCAACTCGCCGCGGCCCGCGACAAAAAAGGGGTCCGCTTTCTCTCCCACACTAAAGTCTGGGGTAATGTTTGAATTACTCTACCACCCATTAGTTAAAAAAGAAGATTGGCCGAAAATCGATGTTGCTTCCCGCACCCGGATTGAGCGGGCCATCAGGGAGCGCCTGACGAGGGCACCACAACTTTATGGTTTACCTCTCCGCCAAACATTGGCTGGCTACCGCAAATTACGGGTCGGAGATTATCGGGTGATATATCGGATTGAAAAGTTTAAAGTTAAAATATTTATCATTGGGCAGCGTAAAGATGTCTATCAAAAAGCCACCAGACGTTTAGCCTAAAGAGTAGTATAATAAACGGTAGTATGGCAGAAGCTAAGGAGCCTTATATTAATTATTTTGCCGAGACGGACTTTCGTGGAGCCCGAACCAAGTTTGGTATTAAAGATAAAGATCGGGCCCGTCACATGTACATCATCGGTAAGACGGGCATGGGCAAGTCAACCGTAATCGAGAATATGGTGGTCCAAGATATTTTGCACGGCGAGGGGGTAGCGATCGTTGATCCCCATGGTAAAACGGCCGACTTAATGCTCGATTACGTCCCCGAGCACCGGATCAAAGACGTCATTTATTTTGCTCCATTTGACCTCGACCACCCCATCGCGTTTAACGTCATGGAGGATGTGGGTCGCGATCAGCGTCACCTGGTGGCCAATGGTTTGATGTCGTCGTTTAAAAAAATCTGGGGGCCCGACATTTGGTCGGCCCGGATGGAATATATTTTATCCAACACTATTTTGGCTCTGTTAGAGTATCCCGACTCGACTCTCCTTGGGGTTAACCGGATGCTGTCGGACAAAAAGTATCGGGATGAGGTAGTGGCTCACGTCACTGACCCGTCCGTCAAATCGTTTTGGCTCGATGAGTTTGCTAACTACACCGAGCGCTTTGCCGCTGAAGCGACGCCAGCGATCCAAAACAAGATTGGTCAATTTACTTCCAATCCGCTGATTAGGAACATCATTGGTCAGACCAAATCGACTCTCGACTTTCGGAAGATGATGGATGAGAAAAAGATTTTGATTGTTAACCTATCAAAAGGTCAGCTGGGCGAAGATAATGCTAAGTTAATTGGCGCCATGCTGGTGACCAAAATTTATTTGGCCGCTATGTCGCGAGCCTCTTTGCCCGAACCGGAGCTGGCCAAATTGCCGTACTTTTACCTTTTTGTTGATGAGTTCCAATCCTTCGTCAACGACTCGTTTGCCGATATTTTGTCGGAGGCGCGGAAGTATCGTTTGAGCTTAACCGTCGCTCATCAATATATTGAGCAGATGCCGGAGAATGTGCGCGGGGCCATCTTTGGTAACGTCGGCACAACCATCTCTTTCCGGGTGGGCCCGTTTGATGCTGAAGTGCTAGAAAAAGTTTTTGCCCCCAACTTTACTCAAGAGGATTTGGTCAATCTAAACTTCGCTCAAATTTATTTGACCCTGATGATCGATGGGGTTGGCTCACCACCCTTCTCAGCCGTGACCTTACCACCAGTGGTTTTACCGCCTAAGTCCTATCGGGCTCAAATTTTAGATGCCTCTCGGACTCGCTACGCTAACCCTCGGGTTGGAGTGGAAGGGGGGATTATGAAGTGGCATGAGCGGGCGCCCAAAACAGTGGCCACGCCCAAGCCAACTTCTACTCCAATCTCAACCAACCGGCCTAAGCCGCTGGAGTCAAAGCCGATTCCCGCCGCTACTTCTAAACCAATCATAAATCAGGCTCCCCGTCAGCCAACTAGTGCCCCCGTCTCACTTGATCGTCTCAAAACTCCGACTGACAAAAAAACTGGTAGTCCCGAACATAAAAATGAACTAAAGAATGCCCTCGCTAGTATTCTTGGTCAAAACAAAACTGAGCCTAAATCAGCCCCAACACCCGAACTAAAAACAGAGTCAAAAAAAGAACTGTCGGAAGAGGCCTTGCGCAATATGCTCAAAGTAGAGTAGTAATAGGCCATGGCCAAGCCAAAAATTTTAATCTTTAGCACTGCCTACTGGCCATTTATTGGTGGAGCAGAGTTAGCGGTAAAGGAGATTACTGATCGGCTGGGTCAAGATTATGATCTTGATCTCTTAACGGTAAATTTTGACGGTCAGCAAAAGGCAGAAGAAGTGGTTGGATCAATCCGGATTTTTCGCCTTGGCTCTGGTTTGTGGTCAAAATATTTTTTCCCACTTCAGGCGGTTAGGAAAGCAATTCAACTACATAAAAAAAATTCCTATCAAGCCACTTGGGCCATTATGGCCAACCAAGCGGGGATGGCCGCCGCTCGCTTTAAACGATTGACCGGCCTACCACTCCTCTTAACGATCCAGGAGGGCGATGAGGTAGGTAGCTTCTCATATCAACTCCGTCTTTTTGGCCCTCGCTTATACCAAGTGTTTGCCGCCGCCGACCGGATCCAAGTGATTTCAAATTATTTAGCCACTTGGACCAAATCGATGGGAGCCCAGTCGCCAGTCACCGTCATCCCAAACGGTGTTGATTTGGCCAAATTTAAATTCCAGCCCAAAACTATTCCGGGCAGTGGTCTTGTTACAATTACTAGTGCCTCTCGGTTGGTGGAAAAAAACGGCTTAGATATTTTGATCCGGGCCCTAACTTTTTTGCCTAACCAAGTACGGTTAGTGATTTATGGCGGCGGACCGGAGCAAACAAATTTACAAAATTTAGTTAAAAATCTTAATCTAACCAATAGAGTTGATTTGGCTGGTGAGGTTAAGGCAGAAGATTTACCCTCCAAATTGGCCAAGGCCGATATTTTTTGCCGGCCATCACGATCGGAGGGTTTGGGTAATGCCTTTTTAGAGGCGATGGCCATTGGGTTGCCGACGATTGGTCCGGCCGTTGGTGGCATTCCCGATTTTTTGCACGATCGTGAGACTGGTTTTGTTTGTGCTGGTGGTGACCCAAAGAGTGTGGCCGATCAAATCAATTTTATATCCGATCCGGCTAATCAGGAGATAGTTGGGGCCGTGGTTAAGCGGGCGCGAAAGGTGGTGGAAGATAAGTATGATTGGGCCAAAATAAGCTTGCAATTTAAGGCTATTTTTGATTTAATGCTTAAATAATAGGTCCAAAATTAGATGAAAATTGCTGTTATAGGAGCCGGAATATTTGGATCTACTGCAGCTATTAAACTAGCTCAAATAGGCCATCAAGTGGATTTGTTTGAACGTTATGGCGACATCCTGCAAGCCGCCTCGGGTATCAATCAATACCGTTTCCATCGCGGTTATCATTATCCACGCAGTCCCGAGACGGCCGCTTCCGCCATGGCGGCCGAACCACTTTTCCGGCGAGATTATGGAGCGGCTCTGATTGACGGGGCCAAACATTATTATGCGATCGCCAAAGTTGGCAGTTTGGTCACCGGGCAGGAATTTTTGGATTTTTGTGACCACTGTGGTTTGGAATACGAATTGACCACTCATAATTTAATTAATCCAGATTCAGTCAGCGTGATTGTTAAAGCCCAAGAAGTATTGATTGACCCAATTAAGCTCCGTCAGTTAGTGCGCACCCAGCTTGATCGGTCCGGGGTCAACCTTTTGCTTAATCAGTTGGCTGGTGCTTCTGTGATTGATCGTTATGATCTGGTGGTCAATGCCACCTATGCTAACTTAAATTTTATCTTAGAGCGTTACCCCGAGGCGAAGCGGGATTACCAATTTGAGTTATGTGAGAAGGTTGTTCTGCGCTTACCCGCATCTTTTGCCAATCAAAGTCTTGTTGTTTTAGATGGGCCTTTTATGTGTCTTGATCCGTATAACGATAGTGGCTATCACGTTATGGGTAACGTAGTCCACGCCATCCATGCCAGCAATGTTGGGTTATCGCCGACTATCCCGCCAGAGTTTAATGATTTTCTCAACAAAGGTATTATTAAAAATCCACCCCTGACTAATATAAAAAAGTTTATCGATTCAGCGACGGACTTTATTCCCACCATTGAGACGGCCGAACATATCGGCTCGATGTACACAATCCGAACCGTCCTCCCCAATCTAGATAAAACCGATGAACGATTGACCACGGTCTATCGAGTCAATGATAAAATTATTAATATTTTTTCGGGCAAGATTGGTAATAGTGTTCAAGCGGCCGAACATCTGGTCCGCCTGCTTTAGTTTATTGGTCGCTGCTCCAGTTCCTGGATAGTTTTTAGGACGGCGACGGCCAACTCTGGTGGCACCAACAAGGCAGCATCACCTCGCCCGGCCGCCAAAAAATTTTCCACTTCAGCCTCTAGTGGAGTTTGATTAAATGGTGGGATTTCTTTTTCCGACTGGTAGAGCTTGTTATCTCTAATAACAAAAATACTCTGTTTGCTTGTGATCGTGATCACTCGCTTCTTCTCCTGGGCCACGCGGTTGATATAAGAGTCAAAAGTAGCACCACCGGCGGCGCTAAAATCAGCAGTTACGATGTCGGAAGCTGTCTCTACACCGCGATGTTCGTACCCGGTAATGGTCAAAGGGAAAAGGCCAAAATGGTAGGCCAAAGCTAGATCGTGAGATAAAAGATTGGGGGTCAGACCTTCTTTAAAAGTACCCCACTTTAACCACTCGGTTTTTAGGCTTTCTACTCGGCTGGTACCAAGAAGTCGTTTGGCCTCATTGACGGCCGGTGAATGAACAAAAATATAACCAATAGTTAAGATTAAATTTTTCTCTTTTGCTAAGATGGCCAGACTTTCCATTTCTTCGCTGGTATTGGTCCCTGGTTTTTCTAACCAAACATGTTTATCAGCCGCCAAGGCTGATCTAGCTAGGTCAAAATGAGAATTAATCTGGGTAGCAATGATTATGGCGGCAATGGTCGGATCAGTTAAAATTTGTTCGTATGATTTAGCCACGATCACATTTGGATAGTTAGTATCCAACCACTCTCGATTAGCCGTTGACCCTCGGTGGTAGACATAGGCTAGCTCGGCTTGCCGGTCAAATTCTCGGACCAAATTTTTACCCCAGTGACCGATGCCGACAACGGCAACTTTTGGCTTTTTACTCATATTTGCTATAGTGTGTCAATATTAGCATGAAAATTCTATTAGCGGCGGGTATTTTTTACCCTGACGTGGGCGGTCCGGCCATCCATGTTCGCAAGATTGCGGAAATGCTAGTTGGCCAAGGTTTTAAGGTAGTGGTACTGGCTTATGGCAATGATGCCGATCAACAGGCCTTCGTTTTCCCGGTCAAGCGTGTATCGCGGCGCTGGCCAAAGATTATCCAATGGCTTCTCTATACTTTCTGGGCTTTGATCCAAGCTTCTACCACTGATTTAGTCTATGCTTTTGATCCAACGGCCGCTGGTTTACCGGCGGCGCTGGCGGCTTCTGTTTGGCGGCGACCATTTATTATCCGAATTGGCGGCGACCCAATTTGGGAGCGGATGGTCGAAAAAGGGGCTCGCTTTATGACCATTGGGCAATATTACAAAGCTGGTCTGGCCAAAAAAGATAAACCGGTTTTGTATTGGTTAATCAAAAAAATGTTGACCAGGGCCCAGGTGGTGGTTGTTTATAATCAGTTCTTCAAAGATTTTTATGTTCAGCATTTTGGCGTGGCCAGCGAAAAAGTCGTCATCATAAAAAATCCAGTTTTTAGACGAGAGCTGGCTATCACTAATCTAGGTCGCAATCCACAGACGCTTTTTGCCGGTCGCTTTGTGGCTTATAAAAATTTGGCCTTGGTGATAAAAGTTTTTGCCCGGTGGCGAGAACGATCAGGCAGGGGACAGTTGCTTTTGGTTGGTAATGGTCCGGATAAAGATGAGTTAACTAAACTGGTTGATGATTTAAAAATTGCAGATTATGTTTTATTTCGTCCATCTGTTCCACAAGAAGAGCTCTTTGACTTGATCCGTCAGTCAGCAGTTTGCTTGGGGCCAGCCTTGTCGGAATTTAATCCCAATTTTATTTTAGAAGCTCTGTCTTTTGGTAAACCGGTACTCTTAACGCGCGGCCATGGTTTGTCGGTCCCTTTGCCGGAAGAGTTTTTATTTGATCCATTTTCAAGTGAGGAATTAGAAAGTAAGCTGAGCGCCCTCTTTGATCCTTCTAACTATCATAAAGCCGTTGACCTAGTAGCAGTCTTGCCGCTTGATCAAACCTGGGAAAAGGTATTGGCCGGCCATCTATCTTTGATTAAAAGTCTTAATACCTAGAAAAAAATGACCTTACTAATGCTCTCAACCGATAGGCAGATTTTTACTCCCGGCAGTGCGGTGGCGGCCCGGCAAGTTGACTACGCTAAAAAATTTGAGACCATTCATATTATTGTTATGACAGGGCCTGGTTTTCTACCTATCACTCTTAGTCCAAACTGCTTTGCCTACCCCACCAACTCCTGGACCAAATGGCGATATG
>CAZMXZ010000016.1:0-9739 GCA_964570405.1 uncultured Candidatus Saccharibacteria bacterium
CGCCGTTAGAGTAGCGGTAGATTGTTCCCCAGAAGAAGACGTACTTCCCCTTCCATTCCTCTAGGATCAACTCCGGGTGGGCCAGAAGATAATCGAGCAAGCAGGCGTTGAAGACTGCCCTCTTGGCCATTTCCTTCCTCAGCTTGTGACCTTCGATGTAGCCACCATTTTTCTGACGCTCGGAGAGGTGGAGAGCAACCGCGTCAGGACTCCAGGTCAACTGACCGCCCCTTCGATGGTCCTCAATTTTCCAGCCTTCGGGTACGAACGGATCGGCGTCGAGGTCGATGATGTGATTGCTAACGACGTAAACACGGGCCCGATTCTGCAGGAAGCGAGTAAACTCGCGACCAGATGTGACCGGATCGTTGATGATTGCTTGGAGAACGCTGGATTCGACGGCGTCGAAATCAGCATTATTCCCCAGTACCGAGATGGCCTGAACGGCCTGTTTGGTTGAAGGCTTTCCCATTTGGGCTGACCTTCCTTTCTGTAGATTGTGGCTCACCCCTGAAAGGGCTTACCATTGCGAGTAATATCAAGGTGCTTTATTCTTGGCAATTATAGCATAGGCCACAGAAAAAAGCAAGCCCAGTAGCAAGGGCTACCCTTGCTACTAAAACAGACCTAAAAATAAGGCTAAAATTACATTTTTTCTGGAGTGGCAATGCCAAGCAACTTTAGTCCGTTGTGCAAGATTTGACCGACGGCGGCGGTGAGGGCGACGCGGTAGGGTGAGTTGGCCTCGTCGCTAACAATTTTATTCTCCGCGTAATAGGCATTAAAGATACTGGCTAACTCATATAAATAAGTGCAAACATAATGCGGAGCATACTCAAGCGCTGCTCGCTCAACCACCTCGGGAAATCTGTAGAGTAATCTTTCGATTGAATTTGTTTTATCTAACTTCTCACCTCTAACTTCTAACTTCCTCGCCTTGGCGAGTATGGATTGCGTCCGAGCATAAGTGTATTGCAGGTAGGGACCAGAATTGCCTTTAAGATTTAAGATCTCGTCCCAATCAAAAATAATATCAAGCTGGCTGTCGCGCTTTAGGTCGTTGTATTTAATCGCCCCGATCCCCACCGCTTCAGCCACTTTTTTATCCTCATTAAATTCTCCCGCTCTTTTGACAACTTCATCTAAAATTTCTTCCAGCCAAATCACCTTGCCCTCTCGAGTACTCATTTTCCCCTCAGGAAAGCGGTAGAGACCGTGAGCCACATGGACCCGCTCCCCTACTCCAAACCAGCCCAACAGTTTTTCGGTCTCAAAAATTTGCTGAAAGTAGAGATTTTGTTCTGACCCCACCTCATTAATTATCAAATTTGGATTGTATTCTTTTTTCCGCCAATTATCGGCTGCTAAATCCCGCAATGAATAAAGCGTTGAGCCATCGCTTTTGAGGAGCATTAGGGGTGGCATTTTGTCTTGCTCAAAAAATACAAGGTAGGCCCCCTCACTTTCTTTGGCCAGATTTTTTTTCTTGATTTGATCCAAGACCACCGCCATCTTGTCTTGGTAAAAACTCTCACCGTGGCTGGTATCAAACTTAATGCCCAGTCGATCATAGATTTTATTAAACTCGATGAGCGACAGATCAACACAAGTTTGCCAAAAACTTTTCGCTTCCCCTTCGCCCTTTTCTAATTTGGCAAACCAGTCCCTAGCCTCCTGATCCAGCACCTTGTCTTTTTCAGACTCTTGGTGAAATCTGACATAAAGCTCGGTTAACTTTTTTACTGGTTCCCCGCTATTTTTGGTCTTCTCTAAGTTCCCCCACTTACTAACCGCGACCGCCAACTTACCAAACTGGGTCCCCCAATCACCTAAGTGATTATCGCGCAGCACTTGCCAGCCACTAGCCTTAAGCAAATTAGCCAAAGCGTCACCAATCACGGTGGAGCGTAGGTGGCCCACGCTAAAGGGCTTGGCAATGTTAGGTGAGGAATATTCGACAATTGCTTTTTTGCCGGCACCTAAATTATTTTCCCCAAATTCCTCTTTCTTATCTAAAATTTCTTTAACCGAATCGGCAAAAAAACCATTACTTAAATAAAAATTAATAAAGCCGGGGCCAGCCACCTCAATTTTTTCAATTTCGGCAATCTTTTGCTTTCTTATTTCGATGGCGATTTTTTCCGGATCAGTTTTGGTGGCAATTGCCACATTGGTGGAATAATCGCCGTGGCCCAAATCAGCCGGGTGCTCCAACCTAATCTCATTTGGCGGTTCAACCACCAAATGGGCGAGCGCCTCTCGAATCGCCGCTAAAATTTTGGCCTTCATTTTCCAATTATAACAAGCGAGATAACAATATACGAGGAAAAGAAAAAGTGAGGCGAGGCCTCACTAGCTGCCAACCAGAACACTCTCGAGCTGAGGTTCGATAATGGCTTTGATTTGGTCAAAAATTTCGGTGACTGACTTAGTCCCATCCACCATTTTAATCTGACCACCAACAGCTGGATTTTTTTGGAGTTCGAGATAATTAGCCCGAACCTGTTTGAGCATTGGGAGTTTTTCGAAATATTCCACTTCTTTCCGATTCCTCGCAATCCGTCCAATCGCCACTTCTGGCGGCAAGTCAAAAATGATCGTCACGTCCGGCCAGCGAAAGAGTGGGCCCATGACCTCTGTGTGGAGGGTAAGTAGTCGATCAACCGACAGATTACCCAATTGACCAAAAGCCAGGGTCGAAAGAGCAAATCGCTCGATCAAATAGACTTTGCCTTGGCGGAGCGCCGGAAGAATAAAGGCCGCCAGATCCTGCGCCCGATCAATCACATAATGGCGCTGGAACTCCAACATGTCTGGTTTGGGAACATCGCCGCGGAGCATCTTCTTGATCTCGCGACCAATCGGACTCCCCGCCTCATTTGGCTCAAGCGAGTGCACGACTTGAAAACCCAATTCCTCCAGCCAGCTAATCAAGAGTTTGGCTTGGGTACTTTTGCCGCAGCCATCCAAACCTTCAAAATCAATAAACAGACCCGATCTCATCTTTTTTATGTCCTTTCTCATTTCTTCTTGCACCCTAACACCAGTCAAGATCGCCGGCAAGTTTGACAAAACGGGGAAAGAAAAAGCCCGATCGCCGCTAAACAGCGACCGGGGCTCTAATGGCCGGATGGGGGTCATAACCCTCAAGCCGGAAATGTTCAATTGCGACAGTGTCAATATCGATCAGGGTTGGATCAACCCACAGCTTTGGCGAGGCCCTCGGCGCTCGGCTTAGCTGCTCGGCTACTTGGTCCAAATGATTCAGATAGACATGAGCATCTCCCAGAGTGATCACTAACTCCTTTGCCACTAACCCAGTAACCTGTGCCAGCAGGTGGGTGAGTGTGGCGTAGGAAGCAATATTGAAGGGTAGGCCGATAAAAACATCGGCACTCCGCTGATACAACTGGAGTGATAATTGACCCTCCGAGACATAACACTGGAAGAGGAGGTGGCAAGGCGGCAAAGCCATCTCTGGCAAATCCGCCACATTCCAGGCACTGACAATGTGCCGTCTCGAGTCTGGATTAGTCTTGAGACCGTCAACCAACTCTTTGATCTGATCAATTTCCCCGCCGAGAGTGTTGCGCCAATGACGCCACTGGTAGCCGTAGATTGGACCGAGATCACCGCTCACTGGTGTCCACGGTTCCCAAATACCAACACCGTTGGCCCGTAGATAGTCCACTCGCCGCTCGCCCCGCAAAAACCAGATCATCTCATGCACCACCTTATTGAAATTAATCTTTTTGGTGGTCAAAAGAGGAAGAGTTTGGCGATTGAGATCTAAACGCAGTTGCCGACCAAAGACTGAAAAAGTGCCGACCCCAGTACGATCACGGCGCCGAATACCGCTCGTTAATATGTTGTCAAGCAGCTCGAGATATTGCTTCATTAGCTTTCACCTTCCTTTCATAGGTAATAAACTGGAGCTCGCAAAGATTGCCCTGCCGGGCAATCGTCGTTTCTGCTCGTCGTTCCTGCCAATCTTCCCAATCAATTGCTGGAAAAAATCTATCACCGCAAAATTGACGGTTGACGTAAGTCAAATAGAGTCGATCCGCCAGCTTGAGCGCTTCGCGATAGACACTGGCCCCACCAACAAAAAAAATTTTGGGTGTGTTGGCAAGGAGCAGCGCCTCGGCCAAGGCGGAGACGATCCAGCAACCAGTCGGACGAAAATCGCTTTGCCGCGAGAGAACAATATTCTGCCGCTTTGGAAGAGGACGAACTTTGAGCGACTCGTAGGTCCGCCGTCCCATAACAACAGTTTGACCAATCGTCAATGCCCGAAAGCGCTTCATGTCGTCCGGTAGATCGCCGATTGACCAGGGTAAATCGCCATTTAAGCCAATGACGCTATAGCAACCCCGCTCATCTTTGCCCAGAGCGGCAATGATGGCCTTCTCCATTTTTCTTTCCTTTCTCTTCGATTTGTTTTAGAACTTAGTCTGCCAGAAAGCCTAACAAAAAACACTGGCCGCCGCCAGTGCTAGTTCGTCACGTCCACGCCCATGCTCCTGGCCGTACCTTCAATAATTTTGCTGGCCGCTTCCAGATCAGTGGCGTTTAAGTCGGGCAACTTTTGCTCGGCAATCGCTTTAATTTGGGCTTTAGTGATCTTGCCGGCTTTGCTAACCAGGTTTTTGCCGCTCCCCTTCTCAATCCCGATCGCCTTCATAATCAAGTTGGCGGCTGGTGGGGTCTTTAAAACAAAATCAAAGGTCCGATCAGAGTAGACCGACATTTCTATTGGGATAACCATATCACCCATCCCGGCGGTGGCGGTGTTAAACTTTTGGACAAAGTCACCAATGTTAACGCCGGCCGGACCAAGCACCGTACCAACCGGCGGGGCCGGGGTCGCCTTACCAGCCAATATTTGGAGTTTAATCTTTTTTTCTATTTTCTTTTTCGCCATACAAATATTTTAAATTCTTTTAACCTGGAGGAAATCTAATTCAACGGGCGTCTCGCGACCAAACATTGAGACTAAGACTTTGACCTTGCCCCGCTCCTCATCAATCTCGCTGACCTTGCCCTCAAAGTCTTTAAATGGCCCATCCACAATCTGGATCGCCTCACCAATTGGCAAATCAATATTGTGCTTGATCGTCTCATCGCCCATTTGAGAAAAGAGCTCACGTACTTCGTCGGGATTAAGCGGCACCGGCACCACGCCCGAGCCAATAAAGCCAGTCACCCGGGGAGTGTTCCTCACCACATACCAAGAGTCGTCGGTGACGATCATATCCACTAGCACATAGCCAGGGTAAATCTTTTCTTCTTCCGTCACCCGCTTCCCGCCCTTGACCTTAACTTTTTTCACTGTTGGCACAATCACATTAAAAATTTTACCTTCCATCCCAAGCGATTCAATCCGTTGCTTGAGATTACGCGCCACAGCATTTTCGTACCCGGAGTAGGTGTGGATGGCGTACCAATTACGCCCTTGATCAAGTTCTTGTTTAGCCATCTAATTTAGAAGTGGGAAGTTAGAAATTGGAGAACACCGGCAAAAATTAGGTCAAAAAAACCAAGCAGGAGACCCAAAATGAGAGAGATCCCGATCACCAAAAGAGCAAAATAAATACCCTGGCGCTGGGTTGGCCAGTTAACGTGCCTAAGTTCGGCCTTGGTGTCTTGAAAGTAATTAATTAGCGGCATTTTGCTCTATTTAAAAACGCCCCGCAGGGCATTAATTACAAGCCCAGTTTATACCTAAATTTTCTAAAGTCAAGTCCCCGCTAAATCGGGATAAATTTGAGCAATAGTCTTTAAGAGCTTGGCTTTGGCCTCGGATACTGTGCCCATAATCCGGGTGCCGGCCGCCAAGCGATGGCCACCACCACCTAAGGCCATAGCAATTTTTGACACATCCCAAACTTTGTCGGGCCGGGCTCGGAGACTAATCCTGACCTGACCCGGCTCCTTTTCCACTAACGTTATGACCACCTCCCAATCTTTAACTGCCAACAGTAAGTCCGAAACCGGACTACCAGGAGCACTGGCCGTTTCAGTACTCAACCCAGCTTGCAACAAGTCTTGATATGAAGCGGAGACCAGGGCCATTTTTTTATTAACAATTTCTAGCGAATCAAGCATCAGCCTTTGGTAAACAACTGTCTCCGGCTTGTTACTCCCATCAATCGCCGAGACAATTGTTGAAAAGTCTGACACTAATTCTGCCAACTCGGCCGCCACTTTTAGACTATAGGCCGACGTGCCTTCGTATTTAAAGCCACCAGTATCATAGTAAAGGCCCAAAAAGAGGTTAGCGGCCATATTGTAGTCCAGCTTCACTCCCCAAACGGTAAACAAGTCAAACAAAATTTGGGCCGTCGCTGGATAAGTCGGTTCGACCAAGTTAATTTGACCAAAGGCGCCGTCGCCTCGATGATGATCAATGACAACCGTCTTTAATTGGGCCGGTAACTGGACGGGGCCAAGGCTCGAAAGTCGGTTGAGACTAGAAATATCGAGAGCAAAAAAAGTATCAAAATTATTTATATCTATATCAAAAAAATTTTTTGGTTCAATTGCTTCGTGGCCCGGCATAAACTGGGCAAAATCAGGTATTGGTGAATCCCCGGCGATCACCACTGCTTCTTTGCCCAGACTTTTAGCCAGGTGGTAAAAAGCCAGGGCCGAACCAATTGAATCTTGGTCTGGGTTGGGATGGCAGTGGAGGAGGATTTTCTTCGACTGCCCAATTGCATCCCAAATGACGGGAGCCATCTCCTTAATTTTAGGCGACATGATCCTTATCCTATCAGAGAAGCTTGGAGGGTGGCTAGTTGCCATTGGTAATCACTGGCACCATCAAGCCAAATGGTTGGTTCCTCTGGCCGCAGGGGTTCTAATCGATCGGCCATGATCTGGTAAATATCTTCGCCGGTGTTCCCGGCCGGATAAGCAAACTTATCTTCTCGCCAGCGATAACTTAATCTCCTGGCCAGTAGCCGCTCGCGAGCCAGCTCGGCTGGTGTTTTAAAAGCGATGAAGAATAAGGGAGTTTTGAACATTTCGGCAATCAACTTAAGCGGTGCGCGGTGAGTCAATCGGGACAAGTTGGCATCATAAACCACTCCCCGACCCGAGAGGAGATGGCGGATAGTCAATCGGTCAATCTCTTTAAACACTATGCTACTCTCGCTTGGACTATAGGTTGGTAGGGGGAAAAGGCGAGCTCGGATGACGTCGGAATTGAGGTGAGCGAGGTCATAATCACGAGCCAACTTTTCAGCGAAATAGGTTTTGCCGGATCCCGGCAATCCAAAAGTAGCAAAAATGATCGGCCTCGTTTCAAGCATCATGATCAGTATAAAATTTTCTGATCCGACCCACTAGCCTGCTAAACGGGGGAAAAATAGGTTGTGGAAAAACTAGTTTTTGCCCAACTCCTTTAGGGGTATAATTAGATCAAATACAAAAGGTCGAGTACCTAATCCAACAAATAAATAATATGAAAGCACTGCACATCATTAGTACCATCCTGCTCATTATTGGTGGCTTAAATTGGGGTCTAATTGGCCTTAACCTCGGCTGGAGCCTTGAGAGCATTTTGCCTTCTAGTGTGTTGATGATTGTCTACATTTTGGTCGGTCTAGCTGCCATCTACGAGATCTTTACCCACAAAAAGTACTGCAAAGTTTGTGGTGGCTCAATGTAAGGAACTTCTTCCTCTACCAAAAAATCCCCCAGCTTTTGGGGGATTTTTTGTTACTGGCGTTTTTTCCGTCTCGCCGCTTGGGCTTTTTTAATATTGGCTTTTTGGGCCCGGCGTTGGGCCGCCGTCGGTTTGGCGCTCTCCGGTACATTCTTTCTTGGTTTGGCGCCAAAAATATCGCCTTTTAAATGTTTGATCGGACCGCGAATTTGCTTGAGAGCCGTCCGAGCGCCTGGACTATCAATCACCAACTGGCCATCTCTAGTGACGTGAGCGTCACTTTTGCCAATCAGCCACGAGACGGTATCCCAACTGCCACTACTGCGCCGGCCGGCCAAGCGCTCGAGGTGACCACGTTTACCCACATCTTGAATGCGATAGCTCACAAACTCACCTTTCGGTCGAACTTCGATGCGGTAAAATTTTCCACCGCCGCCCGTGCCGGGACGCTTCCGGCCCCGTCCCTGGGGCTGGGTCAAACTATGCTGACGGGCGGTCATGCCTCGCCACTTGGCTTGAGCCTTTTTAATATTGCGACGAGCCGCTCGTCTTTTCTTGCTTGTAACAACCATAATTTTTATATTAATAAAATTAATAATTTACTAACCGAGCAATCAGAGCTTGGAGCGAGGCTCTAGCTTCTACGGCCTTGGTCTGAATTTGTACTCCCAGTTGGTCAAAATCTTGACTGAGGCCTTGCCACTCGGACGAAGTTTCTAGCTTGGCGTTTTGGTAGGCTGTTTTTAAATTATTACGGACGGGGATCAAATCTTGCTGGAATTGGGCATAGTTTGTTTTACTTGCCTGACGGGCAGCAATGGCTTCCAGCTCGGCGGCGGCTTGGAGACGGGCCATTTTGATATTAAGTTGTGCAATCGCTTGATCATAATCAGTAGTGATTGATTGGTTGGGATGGGGGCTAGTGTGCTGATAGGCCAGGTAAGCCAGACCCAGCGCCCCCAAAGCAACAATCAAGGCAAGCCAAGCAACGACTGATCCTTTTTGAGTTGTTAAATCGTTTCTTATCACAACTAACAGAGACGACTAAAAAGATTAATTATTACAAAATAATAAGTAAAAGATAAGACAGAAGACCTAATTGCACTAATGGCAATAAGCCAACGCCTAAAATTGGAACGACTGGCATCAACTCATTATAGGCCCAGCGATTGGTTGAGAGGGCATAGATCTCTAACCCGGCAGAAAAAATTATTCCTATCACCAGCGTCAACCAGCGTTTATTTTGCAAAAATTTGCTGCGCCGGAAGAGTAAATAAACCAGGGTAACGAAGACGGCATCAAACAAGGCCGCCCGAATTAAAATCGGCTCGGTAATCGCTCCACCTTGGTAGTGAGCATACAACACCGAATGCAAGTTTTCCCAAATTAAATTGAGGAGAAAGGCGAGGGCAAAGACAATAATAAGTTTTTTGTTGATCATCTTTCCACCAGCTCTATTTCATTGTTTTCAATATAAAGTAGCTGACTATCGGTTAGGGTTTGGATGGGATAGTTAACTTTGTTTTTAAATTCTTCCACCTCACTACTCAGTTCATCATGATAATGAGGGAAAATAGCAATATTAATAAAACCAAAGCCAGTTAAATTTTGTAAGCCAACATCATTGGAGTCACCCTCACTCCCCCAATCAGCAACTTCGATGCTTGGGCCAGCAATAATAGTTCCGGCCGAAACACCAACATAAAGAGCACCCCTATTAACAGCGGCAATAATTTGCTGATCAAAACCTTTTTCTCGCAATTTGTGTAAAATAGCAAAAGTATTGCCACCACAAACATAAACCAAATCAACCCGATCAAAATTGTAGTTATTAGCCTCGCGCAGATTCAAAAAGTCGATATTAGCAAAACCCATTCGCTCCAGCTCTTTCTTTGATTGTTTGGGGTAAAACAGCCCTAAAAAATTATCGGCATAGGCTAGCATAATAACTGAAATTTTGCTTGGTTCCTGGCCAAGGTGAGTAAGAAAAAATTGCCTCAATTGTGGCGTTGTAAAACCAGCCGATGTCAAAAAAAGTTTCACTGGTTAAGAAATTTAACGTGGGTG
>CAZMXZ010000017.1:0-9610 GCA_964570405.1 uncultured Candidatus Saccharibacteria bacterium
CATTCGGACATCTCCGGATCATCGGTTGCTAGGCACCTTCCCGAAGCGTATCGTCGCCACGCCACGTCCTTCATCGTCACTTAGAGTCTAGGCATCCACCATCAGCGTTAGTTTCCTATTAGGAAACTTTGTAACCATTGTTGTAATTCTTTTTTTCTTTCCTGCTCGATCAATTGTCAAATGTCTAAACTGAACTGAAAAACCGCCTTGGCGGCGGCTCCAAAAACCCAACAAATAGGCGTTTATGGCCGCTTTAGAGCTGGTTTAAGATTAATCATACTGAGTAGGTCCATTATAGCCAAAACCAAAAAGGTGTCAAGCATTTCAGCTCAACACCTTTTGGACCGTATCCGTCAGCTGACGGAACAAGGGTTTTAGCGTCGACTCGAAGAGATCTCGTCTTGCAGATTGGCAATAAAGCGAGCGGCTGCATCGCGTCCACCTAGGCCAAAGGCCAAACCACCAGCCAGGGCCAACATTGCTACCACGCCAATAAATAGCGTTTGAGCAAATGGGTCCGCAATACCAAGTTGGTAGAGAGCAATCAAAAAGGCAAAGATCCAAACCGCCCAGCGAGCAATGCCACCGAGGAGTTCGGCACTGGTAATGCCCATGGCGCGAGTTGAACCGGTAATAACCTTTTTCAACCAGTCACTCAAAACAGCAGCGCCCAAAAGCACAACGGCGGCCACAATGACGTTAGGGATGTAGTTTAAGACTTCCTCCAAAAAGGCCGTGACCTGATTGAGGTGGACCACATCCAAGGCCGTGATCAAAAAGACGATGATCACAAACCACTTAACCAAGCCACCAATAAAGGCGCCTGAGTCTAAGCGGTGACCAGACTTGGCCACAATCTCATCAATCCCCAAACTCTGGAGGGCTTTGTCGAGGCGAACTGATTTGATCAACTGGGCGACCCAGTCTCCCAAAACATCACCCACGACCCAACCAATAACAAAGATCACTACTGCCGCAATAATATTGGGAACAGTATTGATCACACCGTGCCACATATCTTGGAAGGATGACTGCAGAGTCAAACTCCATTGATTAATTAGATCAGGCGAAGCGGCCTGAGTCGGCATATTAGCTGCCGCATCTAATGTTGGATCCATAATAAATAGCTTTAATTAATAATAATTTCCGCCCTAATTATAGCACCGCCGGCCCCCTCGAGAGGCCAACTTTATCCACAAGCACTTGGTGGGGATAGTCGAGCAGGTCGCGCACAAACCGGTCCCGGGTATGGTAGCGGTAGTCAAAGTCCTTAGGATCCATAACGGCATAAACTAGTTCTCGGCCCAATTCCAACTCCATCGAGCGAATAACCCGGTTTATGATCTTACGCTTCAGAGCGGTACCAACCAAGAGGAGGTCAGCCCGACTATCGGTTAAATTTAAAAACATTCCCGCCACCACCAACAAGCGGACTCGCCCAACACTACGAAAGCGCTTAACTAGGTCACGTTCTCGACGCGCGAGATCAAAGTGGAGTAGGGCTCGCAATTCGTTGGCGAGCAAAAAGCGCTTGTTAAAGGCATAGCGCCCTGGCCCACGGCGAATAACTAGACCAGCCTCTTGGAGGTGACTAATCTCGCGCCGAGTAATAGCCGGGGTGGCCTTGACCCAGAGAGCGGCCGCCTTTAGTGACCAGACCAAGCCGGGATTAAACAAAAACATTTTTATTAACTTGACCTTGAGTGGTCCACCCAAGAGTCCAGCTAAAGCCCGTTCGGTCATGGTAATTTATTTTAGTTCGATCTTACCGCCGGCTGTTTCGATGGCCTTTTTAAGATTTTCGGCTTCCTCCTTTTTCATCCCCTCTTTGAGAACAGTCGGAGCGGCCTCAACCAAGTCTTTAGCTTCCTTCAAACCAAGACCAAGTGCTTCTTTAACCGCTTTGATGACTTGGATCTTTTGATCACCAGCAGCGGTTAGGTGAACGTTAAAGGAGTCCTTCTCTTCGGCCGCTTCGGCCGCACCAGCGCCCGCACCAGCTGCTACCACCGCTTGAGCTGAAACGCCAAACTTTTCCTCGATTGCTTTAACGAGCGAGTTGAGTTCTAAAACCGATAACTTCTCTACCTCATCAACAAACTTATTTATTTTATCGTCTGCCATATTTATTTTTTAATTATAATTTTCAATTTTATTCGACTTTCTTTTTCGCGACCTCGTTTATACCTACGGCCAAACTTTGCATTGGATAATTCAAGAGCCAAGCCAGTTTGCCCAAAAGCGTTTGCTTATCGGGGATCGTCGCCAACTCCTTCATAAACTCGGCCGGTCGATACTCCCCTGACCAGAGGCCACCAACAATTTCTAACTTGGCCGGCTCGGTCAAACCTTTAGCAAAGGTATGAATCTGTTTGGCTGGGGCGAGTAACTCATCTTCGCTCCCATCAGTCTTGGGGTAAGCCATCGCAATCTCGCCTGGCAATTCTGGTACGGTGCCAGTCAAATTTTTGGCCGACCCGAGAGCCAGTTTAATTAAACTTTTTTTGGCTACAACATAACCAATACCCAACTCTTTAAGGCCACGACGTAAGCGATTGGCCTCAGCTACCGGTAGCCCGTGGAAGTTAACAAAGACTAGTGCTTTGGCACTGTCAACGATTGGCTTAAGATTGGCCACGATTGTAGCCTTTTTTTGTTTAGTGATTGCCATATTTATTCCGCTAAGCGGCGGGTAAAATGAAAACGGCCTAAAGCCGCTTCCTTCTCCTAGGTGGGTCTTATGGACGCCCACCGTCAACGGCTTAGTAAGCAGTTTAAACTAGAGTAAAAAATATTGCAACTACCTTAAAACTAGCCACAAAAGGATGAGGACGGCGACGATAATAAACAAAAAACCGCCACTGGTCCGCCAAAAATTTTTGTCGAAGTAACGATCCATACCGTTAATATTATTACTTGGGTAGTTTATAAAGACTGGCCTTGCCGGTAATAATCTTAAACAAATTTTCAATAAAATCGCCGCCGGCGTAGCCAATAATAAAAGCAATTGACGAGGTCAGCTCGGTTAAACCCAAAAAACTAATCTTTAAATCTCTGGTCACCCAAGCGGCCAAAAAGCCAATCAAGCCAGCCAAACTAATGCTCGAGATAAAGTAACCAGAGCGAAAGTGAACATTTTTGTAGGAGGTTGAGTATTTAACATAACCAACTAGACCGCGCAGGACTCCGCCGAGTAGTCCGTATAACAAAACAATTGACATGGTGTAATTGTAGTCATAACCACTATGTTTACCTAAACAGTTATCCCCGTTGGCTTGAACCAAAACAAAAGCCCCCGAAGGGGCTTTTGTTTTTAGCCCTCCTCAGCCTTAGGCTGAGGAGCACAAGTGGCTATGATTACAGAGTCTTGGAGATGAAGAGGTTCTCTAGACCGTAGTCAATGTTAGTACTGGCGTTAGAAACTGCCGTACTGGTTGGACCATTAACAAGCGAGCTAGCCGTACCAACACCATACCAAATCTTGTTGATTCGGAAGGTTTCCAAGGCTGGAGCACCACCGGCCTTACTAAAGGTACCAGCGTAGGTGAAGGTTCTACCTGTAGTTGGTACCCGGTAAGAAACACCCGACACATCACCAGAAATCGATGTGAGGTTAATTTGACTCAAGGTGGTAGACGAAGTCATTGGTGAAGAGCTCGTCGCTAAGGCAATACCTGGCGTAACGCTGATGAAGATATCACCGACGTTGTTGGCCGTAGCACTAGCCGTGAAGCTAAAGCTTAAGTCACAACTGGTCTGACCGTAGTTCTGGCCAAAGCCAGAGATACAGTTAGAAACAGATGGGGCACTAGCTACAATGTTAAGACCAGAGTAGGTGTACACATTGTCGGCGCTGGTCTGGTTAGAGGCCGAGCTGACCGTCAAAGTGTTGTAGTTAGAGTCCGTACCAACAATGCTTGAACCAACCAAGGTGGAGGAAGCGGCTTGACCACCATTACCAGCCACCACATCAGCGACAAGTTTAATGTCAGTCCAAACATCTTGCGTCAATGGCAAGGTCAACTGGTTAAAGGTCGGGCTACCAGCTGCCAACGAGTTGGCACCAGCCAACAGTTTGCCGTTACCATCGTACAGACGAACGTTCTGGTAGAGCGAAGTGGTCGCAATACTGCTCGTACTGTTGATGTTAAAGCTCAAGCTGTTGATCGTAGCGTTTTGGTTTTGGACCTTCAAACTGAAGCGACCAAGTTCAACATCGTTAGTGACCGCCGTGGGCGACACTGCAACAGTGCGCTTGGTTTGGGCACTTGTACTAACGCTGGTTGTGATACTACCAGTGGAACCAGTTGACGATAGAGTCAAAGCCACACCAGTGGATGAAGTCACACCAGAACCAGTACCGCTAGTGATACCCAACGAATCGGTGTAACCCAAACCATTGATGGTCCGGATGGCACCAGCTGGGATACCAACATAAACGGTCTGACCAGTGATCTTATCGCTAGCCGCTAAGACCGAGGCGTTAACCACAGCGATCACATCGGAACCTGGGGTAACGGTTAGGCTACCATTCAAGTTGTCGAAGCGAACGAAGTAGCTAGAACCAACAGTCACTTCCGTCACATCAGAAGCTGAAGAGATAGCCTTGGTGGCAATGACGCGACCAGTGCTGTCTTTCAACACGATTTGACTAAAGTCTAACCAAGGACGCTCACTGAAGTAAACATCCAAGCGCTGGACGGCAACAGTACCACCAGTGGCTTGAAGCTTAACGGCAATGATGTCCTTAGAGTCACCTTTCTTCAAGGTTTGACTGGCGGGAGCGTAAGGGTTGTAGGTAACAGTTAATGAACCATCACCATTCAAGGTACCCGGAGCTTGAGCACTCGGAGAAAGTGTACAGTTGCTGGCCAACGTCATGCCATTAGGGCAGAGCGATTGAGCCACCGCTGAAGGAGCGAGGGTACAGTTACTGGCAATCGTCATGCCATTAGGGCAGAGCGGACCAACAGCAACACCACCAGCACCATTAACTGAAGCGCGAGTGATCGGACCAAAGAAACCAACAGCCGGGGTAATACCCTTAGCCGCTTGGTAAGCCGCAACAGCCGCTCGGGTCTGAAGACCAAAGTAACCAGTGGCACCAGCCGGGATGGAGTAACCCTGGGCAATCAGCCAGGTCTGCAAAGCAATCACATCAGCACCCCGACTACCAATCGTCAGGTTGACGTTAAAGCTAGCACTAGCCGCCGACGGAGCTACTACCACGGCCAAGACTAAGAGACTGAAAGCCGCAGCAAAAACTAATTTTTTACTCATAAATAACAATTTATAATTTACTAATAATTCTAATAATTAATTGATTTTAACCTTTTGTAACAAGCATACCCTGGCATCGACTCTCTCCAGAGCACACCCTATTACCAATATTATATACCGCCCTAGAACCATCGCAAACTCCTTGTGGATAAATGATCTAGCGGTCCAAATACAGTAGCATAACTCAACTAAACGCACAAGTAACGGCTCCAACGCTTCTCGCCCTTTTTGCGGATTAAACCCTTGTCAATCATGGCATTAAGCTCCCGTTGGATGGTCTTAGTGCTGTAGTTGGGGGCCACGCGGGCAATGTCGGTGACGGACAACCAACCCTTACCTTTCAAAAAGTCCAAGATTTGGGTCTTCCGGCCTTGTTTTTCATCCTTTTTCTTTGGTCGAGTCGGTAGAGTTTGGACGCTTGAAGGGTCAACTATTGGCTCAATTAAAAGTGGTTTTGGCTCGGAAACAGCTAACCAGCTGCCCAATTGCTGCTCTAAGCGACCAGAGAGCATATCGCGCAAAGCCTTATACTCTGTCTCAAGAATAGACAAATTCATCCGTGAGGCTGCTCCCCCCATCGCCACCACTTCCAAAATTTTAACAATCTGATCAATATCGCAAATCAGTTTCTCTAAACGAACGGTTTTGGTTAGACCATTGACATTTTTTGTCTTTAAAACCTCAGTCAAGAGGTCAAGAGCTCTGTCTCTTAATTGCCATTTAGCCGGCTCCTGATCACTGACAAAATCGGTTACGGCGTAGAGAGCAGTAGTAAGTTTATCGGTTTTAGCCTGCAAATAGGCCATATTATTTATGTCCTTTTCAGTCATAAATATGTCTTTTATCTTGTCTCTTATTATATCAAAGCCGGTTTATTTTGTCTAGTCCCCTGTCTTTTATGCTATAATCCGGCTATTGATGAGCAGAAAAAAGAATAAGATAAAGCGGGAGGAGAGCGTCCCCCGGCTCAAGCTGGAAACTAAGCACACTATTCTTGGTTTAGTTTGTATCGCCCTGGCCCTCTTTTTGTTCTTAGCCCGTTTCGGTCGGGCCGGTGTGGCGGGCCAGGCTATCTATCATTCAACAGACTTTTTAATTGGGGCCGGCTTTCTACTGGTTCCCCTAGTCATCCTTATTCTTGGCCTGTCGTTCTTCTCGGCTAGTAAGCCACGAGTTATTCCTTTGCGATTCGGAGCGGGATTAATACTACTCCTGTGTGGACTTGGCTTACTTAGTTTAATCAAGGCTGACTGGGGTGGATTAGTTGGTCTTAAATTAACGGCCGGCTTAATCAGCTACTTTGATGTTTACGCTACGGGCATATTTTTATTTATTGTCGGCCTTGGATCGCTCCTCCTTATTTTTGATATTAACTTCAGTTTGAGTTGGGTCTGGCTCAAGAGTTTATTTGCTCGCCAGCCAGTTCTGACGGATTCCACTGCCATGCCTCTTATTACCTCGCCTTTGCCTGCCCCCGCCACCACCGACGTAGCCACGACTAACTCCAATCAAAGCCAAGCTCAGGTCGCAACCGAATTAAAAAAAGACAAGTCGGAGCGACCTCTAACGGCCCGGACCAAAAATTATATTCCGCCGCCACTTAATTTGCTGGAGGCTGATAGTGGTCGACCTGATGTGGGCGACATTAGAGCCAACTCAAATATTATCAAACGAACCCTTGCCAATTTTGGGATTGTGGTTGAAATGGATGAGGTCTCGATTGGTCCCTCCATCACTCGCTATGCCTTGAAGCCAGCCGAGGGAGTCAAGTTGGCCCGGATTGTGACCCTCCAAAATGATTTGGCCCTGGCCTTAGCCGCTCACCCCTTGCGGATTGAGGCACCAATTCCTGGTCGCTCACTGGTAGGGATCGAAATTCCTAACACTGTTAAGTCAACGGTTGGTCTTGGCTCGCTTCTCTCCAGCCCTGATTACCAAAATTCGGGATCACCACTCTTAACCGCTTTGGGCAAGGGTATTTCCGGCCAGCCACAATTTTCTGACTTAGCTAAAGCGCCACACTTTTTAATTGCCGGAGCGACGGGCTCAGGCAAATCGGTTGTCATCCATAATTTTGTGCTATCGCTTCTCTACCGCAACCCGCCCGAACGGTTGCGCCTAATTATGATTGATCCGAAGCAGGTTGAACTAACCATTTATAATAAAATCCCCCATCTTTTAACGTCGGTCATCACCGATCCCAAAAAAGCGATCTTATCTTTGCGTTGGGCGGCCAAAGAAATGGAGCGGCGTTATAATATTTTGGAAACGGAAGCCGTCCGCAACATTGAGTCATATCATAAGTTAGAAGTGAGAGAGCCCATGCCCTACATCGTCATTATTATTGACGAATTGGCTCACATTATGAGTCTCTACCCCCGCGAGTTCGAGGCCTCGATTGTCCGCCTAGCCCAGATGTCGCGAGCTGTTGGCATCCACTTGGTGCTCTCGACTCAACGACCATCGGTGGAAGTGATTACCGGTCTGATTAAGGCCAACATCCCCTGCCGAATTGCCCTCCAGGTCGCCTCCCAGGTTGACTCGCGCACCATCCTCGATATGGCTGGGGCTGAAAAACTTTTGGGCGCGGGCGACATGCTCTACCTCTCGGCCGACCAATCCAAACCGAGTCGGCTGCAATCGGCTTACGTTTCAGAAGCCGAGGTAAAAAAAGTTGTAAAATTTTTAGCCGATCAAGATATTGGTGGG
The DNA here is from genome assembly GCA_964570405.1 of uncultured Candidatus Saccharibacteria bacterium. Classification (GTDB taxonomy): domain Bacteria; phylum Patescibacteriota; class Minisyncoccia; order Phycocordibacterales; family XYD1-FULL-46-19; genus CAZMXZ01. The sequence goes on from CAZMXZ010000017.1 coordinate 7,990, forward strand.
ATTGAAAAATTGGAACTGGAACAACTGGCGGCCGGTAGTGGTAATAGTAGCAACCCAGATTTGAGTGAGAACTTTGAAGGTGATGACGACCAATTATATGAAGCGGCCAGGCTTGAGGTCAAACAAGCCGGCAAGGCCTCGGCCTCTTACCTCCAGAGGCGATTAAAAATTGGCTACGCCCGAGCCGCTCGCCTCCTCGACCAACTAGAGGAGCGTGGTGTGATCGGACCGGGCGAGGGCGCCAAACCGCGCGAGGTTTATGGCCAGGGTCAAAACGACGCTTATGCCGATGAGGTTTAGAACCTTGAGTTTACCGGGTTGGTTGGCAGTGGGATTATTCCTATTAATTGCCCTTTATAGTTATTGGCGCCTAGCTGATCTAATTAAAGGACCCAGTTTAAACAGTAAACTTAAGACCAATACCTCTTTGGTGACCATCACCGGCCAAGCCAGCCGGATTGCCACTCTCCATTTTAATGACGGCCAAATTTTTACCGACCGAGCCGGCACCTTTAGTCAAACTTTGCTCCCCCTCCCTGGTTATAATATACTTAAGCTCGACGCTAAAGATAAGTTCGGACGAACAATTACTAACGAGCTAACCCTGTATTATAGCTATGGCCCCCAAGAAGGAGAAAGTCGCTAAAACTATTACCACCGGTATCGACGAGACGATCAAGGCGATCAAAAGCCGCTTCGGTGAGGAGTCAATTATGAAGTTGGGTGAGAAGCCCCGGACCGGCATTAACGCCGTACCGACTGGCTCACTGGGACTAGACCTGGCTTTGGGCATCAATGGTCTACCTCGGGGCCGAGTGATCGAAATTTATGGCCCAGAATCATCTGGCAAAACTACTTTGGCTTTGCACGTAGTGGCGGAGGCCCAAAAAGCTGGTGGAGTCTGCGCCTTTATTGATGCCGAGCAGGCTCTTGATCCAATTTATTCCCAAAAAATTGGCGTCAAAACCGACCAGCTTCTTCTCTCCCAACCAGATTATGGCGAGCAAGCCCTCGATATTGCCGAGAGTTTAATTCGCTCTGGCAAAGTTGATGTGATTGTGATTGACTCGGTGGCGGCTCTAACACCAAAGGACGAAATTGAGGGCGATATGGGCGCCCACCATGTGGGCAAGCAAGCCCGATTGATGAGCCAAGCTCTGCGCAAAATCACTGCCATCGTGGCTAAAACTAAAACCGTCGTCATTTTTATCAATCAAATCCGGATGCAAATTGGAGTGATGTTTGGCAATCCCGAGACGACGCCAGGTGGCAAGGCCTTAAAATTTTACTCCTCCGTCCGGCTTGATGTCCGCCGCTTGGCCCAAATTAAAAAAGGCGAAGAGATTGTGGGTAATCGGGTCCGGGTCAAAGTGGTAAAAAACAAAGTCGCTGCCCCCTTCCGGGTGGCCGAGTTTGATATTTTATACAACGAAGGGATCTCACCCGAGGGCGAGTTGATGGCGCTGGGCGAGAAGTACAACTTAATAAAAAAGGCCGGGGCCAGTTACTCCTACCAACCCGACGGTAAGGCTGAAGTGAAGTTGGGCAAAGGTTATGATGCCAGTCGTCTTTTTCTCCAAGCTAACCCCAAAATTAAGAGCGAACTCGCGAAGAAAGTTCG
>CAZMXZ010000018.1:0-9304 GCA_964570405.1 uncultured Candidatus Saccharibacteria bacterium
CGGCTTGCCGGCCATCTATCTTGGCCAGTTCAATCAGCTCTGATTGCGATTTCCCGTCCGAGTTCTTCAATACCGCCGATGGCAAGTTTAAAATCTTGAGAATCTCGCAAATGGCGGCGGGTGATCGGCCTAGACGGCGAGCTAATTCCCTCTGCGACCAAGCAAATTCCTTGAGTAATTGCCGATAAGCTTCCGCTTCCTCAAGTGGCTCAAGATCTTTGCGCTGAATATTCTCGATGAGTTGCAGCTCTAGTCGATCCCGCCGGCTGCTACTACTCCAGATTATCGCTGGTACAGCATCCTCTCCAGCTACCCGAGCGGCTGCTATTCGTCTCCCCCCGGCTACCACTTGAAAGCGATGCGGGTTGGCCTCGGCCGGTTGAAGAACCACTGACTGGAGAACACCCTGGCGCTTGACCGTAGAAGCCAAACCGGACAGGTCACCGAGGTCTTTCCTCGGCTGGTCAGAGTTCTTATCGATTTTGTCCAAAGGGACAAACTGTAACCTTGTCACGTGAATCACCTCCTTGGGTGTTTGGTAGATTTAGACATTCTTTAAAAGAACTTTGGCATTAAAAGTAGCACAGCCAAAATCTTTGTCAATAGGTACTATTTAGTTAGAGCCATTTTTTGGTGGTTTTCCAGTCGCTGATCTTTTGGTGATGGCCAGAGAGTAAAACGCTTGGTACTTTGTACTTTTTACCTGCCCACTTAAGTATCTCCGGCCGGGTATAAACTTCTGGGCTGGCCAACCGGCTTTCTTCTAATGATTCTCCCCTACCTAGCACCCTGGGGATCTGGCGCGCCACCGCTTCCACAATAACGGCGGCCGGTAATTCTCCGCCCGACAGAATATAAGGCCCAATGCTAATTTCCTTGGCGCGTAAAATCTTCTTGACCCGAGCGTCTATCCCCTCATAACGGCCGCAAATTAAAATAATGTCTTTGTATTTTTTTGAATAATCAGCGGCTAATTTATTTGTAAATTGCTTACCGTTCGGCGAGAGAATGATAATTTTCCAGCCTGAGGCTGGTCCGCCTTTGGCGGAGATTTTTAAACTTTGAATTGTTTTAAGAATCGGTTCCGCCATCATCACCATTCCGGGACCGCCAGAATATGGCCGGTCGTCAGTTTTTTTGTGCTTGTCTTTAATGAACTCGCGGGGGTTATAAAACTTAATTTTAATTAATTTTTTTTTCTGTGCCCGCTTAAGAATAGACTCGCCAAAATAAGAGTCTAAACTCTTGGGAAAGATCGAAATAATATGGAAATTGGTCATCTAAGCAATCCGACCAAGATCACCATTTATAATAACTGGTTGCATTCCGGCTATCTCTTCATAATAAATAACTTCCTGAGGCAAATCTTTTAGAACAAAGATTTTTTTATTGTTAACATGGGCAAAGCCCATTTCTAAAAATGTATTGCCGCCAATATAATTGGCAATTTCTCTCTTTACCCCATCATTAAACACCAAAATGGCATCAGCGGCTAAAATTTTTCGATAGTGCTCCCGAATCAGGTCAGACTTGATAATATTTTGAATGCCTTCGGCTGATGTTTTCTTAGAATAATCAGTGCCCGCCATCTCAATCAGTAAAAATACTTCATGGCCAGTCGCTTTTAACGCTGCCTCCGCTTGACGCATCTGGGGAGCAAAATATAAACTGCCGCAAATTGTTATTTTCATACAAACTACCCTAACAAAAAAACGCCCCCTTGACCAATTTGATCAGAGGCGTTTTTTTAGCAAGCAAATTACATCTTGAGGTCGGCCATCGCGTCGTCCACCGATTGTGAAGCGCTCTTGCCGCGAGTACTGCCCTCGGGCTCGTTGATCTTGAGATTAACCCGGGCATTATTCTTCATTCCCACTACTCGGAGTAAGGTCCTAATCGCCTTCGCGGTATTGCCTTGGCGACCGATCACCTTCCCCATATCTTCGGGATGAAGATCGAGGGTGAGGAGCACGCCCATCTCATCTACCTGCCGATCAATCTTGACCGCTTCGGGGTGATCAACTAAGTCCTTGATTACCCGCTCTAAAAATTCTTGATCCTGGTAAGTTTCTGCCATATATCAGAAAGTTAGTATTAAACCTGTTTTTCGACCTGTATTAATTTAAATATAACTTAAGCGGCTGTCTTGGTCAAATCTTCAGCTGGTGCTTCGGCTACTTCTTCCGCTGCTGGTTCGGCCTTCTCTTGCCCCGCCTTGGCGGTCGCAGCTTTGCTGGCCGCTAGTCGCTTGCCTACTTTTTTGGAGCGAGCGTCATGGGTCACACCCTCAATAATTTTGGCTTTGACGAGTAGATTGTGGACCGTCTGCGATGGTTGAGCACCCACCCCGAGCCAGTGCTTGATCCGTTCGGTTTTAAAAACCGGCGCTCCTTGGCGAGCATCATAACTACCAAGGACTTCTAAAAACTTCCCACTCTGCGGGCCATTTTGCTTCTCGGTCGCCACCAGGCGAAAAGACGGATCATTTTTCCGTCCCACGCGCTGCAATCTAATCATCAACATACAAGGGGGAGTCTAACAAAAAAGCTAATGACGGTCAAACTATTGCTTAGCATATCCACTGGCTTCGTCAAATTTAAGGGAGAGGAGGCGGGAGATGCCATCGGCGCCCATCGTCACGCCGTAGAGGATGCCAGCCCGACTCATCGTCTCACGGTTGTGAGTAATCAAAATTAGTTGGGAGTGGCGGCTCAACTCCTCGATCATATCGCCATATTTGCGCGAGTTAGCCTCATCAAGGGCCGCGTCCGTTTCGTCCAAAATCAAAAATGGTGGCGGGTTAACTTGCGAGAGGGCAAAGAGGAGGGCGATCGAGACAAGCGCTCGCTCGCCACCCGAGAGCATGGCCAAGCCCTTAATGTGTTTGCGGGGTAAACTGACTTTAATATCTAAACCTTCTTTCTCTTCCATTTCTTTTTCTTCCCGTTCTTCTTCTGTTTCGGACTCCAAATCTAATTCGTCCTCTTCAGTTTTCTTCTTAACTGGCTTAGTCACCACCAGTTCGGCCGCCCCACCGCCAAAGAGGAGCCCCATAAAGCGAGCGAGCGCTGCATTAATTTTGACCAGTCCTTGATTAAACTCCGTTGCCAACTTCTCCTCCAACTCCACTTTGATCTCCGCGCAAGCCTCCGCCCCCTTGGCCAAATCGGCCAGTTCGGTAGCTAAAAATTCGTCCCGGGTCTTAACACTGTCAAATTCTTTTAGCACTTCCCCGCCCTCAACCCCCATATCTTCCAACCGGATCTTAATTTTTTCAATTTCTTTCCTTTTCGCCGGGGCGAGGTTTTGCCACTCCATCTCAGCCAACGCCTTACGACTCTCGGCTCTTTTGGCGTAGTCCAAAATTTCTTGATCGACTAAAACCGCACCCTCCTCTGCCTCCCGCTTAATTTCTTCCTTATCACGAGCTAAGGCTGACTGACGGACCGCTTGGTTTGATTCCTCGGCTCGGGCCAGTTGGATCTGGTTGGTCAATTCCAAAATCTTTTTCTCGGCCCGGCCGGCTTCGGCCGCGCTTTCTTCTTTTTGGGTTTGGGCCAAGGTCAAGGCCGCTGCCAATTTTTGTTCAATCTTTTTGCTCTCGAGGAGATCAGCACTAATTTTTTGATATTGCTGTTCTAGATTTTGATCGGGGGCAGGCCGGCTCTCGCCGCCCATGACCTTTCGCCACCAACTGTGCCAATATTTTTTAATTTCGGCCGCAGCGGTGCCAACATCAAGCAAGCGAATCAACTCAGCCCCAAATTTTTCCAACTCGGATTTTTTAACCACCGTCTCCCCTACTGCCGCCCCCGTTTGGGCCTCGCGCCGACCCTCCAAGCGCCCTAGCTCCCGCTCCAGCTCTGACTGCTCCCGGCGCAAGCGCTCCAGATCATTAATCTGGGACTTAATATTTTTTTCTAACTCCGGTGCTCCACCAGCCTGGCGCAATTTTTTTTGCCAGTCGGCCAATTCGACCTCCAGTTTGTCTACAATCTTTACTGATCCTCCACCGTGACTTAGATCCTTCTCGGCCTCTAGCAACTGGCGCCAGGCTTGAGGCAAAAATTCTTGATATAATTTTTTCAACTCCCGGCGCAAATTTTGCGCTTTTTCTATTTTCTCCACCTGCCGGGAAAGAAACTTAAGATGCGGTGCAATCTCTTTGCGAAGAGCCTCAGCTTGTTTAATATTCTCTTCCGTTTTAGCCAGTTTTTTATCACTCTCCAAAATTTTCCATCGGTAGAGCCGGAGCCCAAGTGCCTCTTCCACCAAACCACGGCGCTCAGGCGGGCTCGAGAGCAGCAATCTGTCAGCCTCACCCTGACTAATGATGTGGTGACCCGAGGCACCAAGCGCGGCAGCGGCCAAGAGCTCCACCACGTCGCGTAGGCGGACTTTAGAAGCGTTGAGCCGGTAATCGTTACTCCCATCGCGAAAGACTTCCCGACTAACAATTACCTCATCGTAGGCCCAGGGCCAAGCGTGACTCCTGTTATCAAACACCACCGTCACCTCCGCTCGACTGGCCCGACTAGCACCCCCACCACCGCCATTAAAAATTAGGTCTTCACCCCTTTTCCCCCGCAATGATTTGAGCGACTGCTCGCCCAAGACCCAGCGGAAGGCCTCGGCAATGTTACTCTTGCCCGAGCCATTGGGTCCAACGATGGCCGTGATGGGAGCAGAAAAAACTAACTCCGTTTTTTTCCCAAACGATTTAAAACCCGAAAGCTCCAACCGGTCTAAGCGCGTCTTCATCCCTCAACCGTCTTAGACCAGCCTTTAATTTTTAGACCAATCGTGGCTGCTTCTTGCTCGGCCTCCTGCTTGGAGTGACCGCTACCCTCGGCCACTAGTTCTTCAGTCAAATACAAGCCGACGGTAAAACGTTTAGCATGATCAGGGCCAACTTGATTAATGACTTGGTAAACAGGAGTAATGCCCACCATTTCTTGGGCCTTTTCTTGGAAAAGGCTCTTGGCATCTTGCCACAAACCGCGGGTCACAATCTTAGCCGCCTCGGGTAAAAGTTGCCGCTCGATCAAACCCCGAGCGGCCTCATAACCTTGATCAAGGTAAAGGGCACCCAAAACTGATTCAAAAGTATTAGCCAGGATCATTTGCCGGGCTCGGCCGGTATCGCGCAACTCACCGCGCGAGAGCAGGAGATAATCATTAAAACCGAGGTCGCTCGCCAGCGCCGAGAGGGTGCCAGCATTAACCAAAGCGGCTCGGTAAGCCGTGAGCGCGCCCTCCGTATTATTTGGATACTGCCGGTACAAATAGTCCGTCACAATCAGTTCTAAAACGGCGTCACCTAAAAACTCCAACCGCTCGTTATGCTCCAGCTTAATTTCGCGGTGCTCATTTAAATAAGAGCGGTGGAGGAAGGCCTGGGTCAAGAGCGCCCGGTTTTTAAACGTCACGCCCAATTTTGCTTCTAAGCCAGAATAGTCAGTCATGATTCGGAGCCCACTAACTTTTTAATACCGGTGGTGATGATTGGCAAAATGTCGTGATAGATTTTTAAATCCACGATCTCTTCCAGTGGGAACCAGCGCGCATCGTCTAAGCCGCCCTTGCCCTCGGCCAGGCGCAAACTTTTTTTATTTTTGGCCCGGGCCAAAAAGTAGATCACCTGCTTTCTGATCTTCCCCTTCTCCGGATCAGAGGCTTGATACTCGTTACTGCCAATTTTTTCTTCCAATTCAATATCGACGTTCATTTCTTCTTTAATTTCGCGCTTAGTGCCCGTCTCCACATCTTCCCCAGCCTCAATATGACCCTTGGAGAGAGTCCAGTAGCCAAAGACGTCGTGGACAAAGGCTAAATAAATTTGCTTACCGGTTTTGCTATATACTAGGGCACCGCCCAACTTCTCAATTGGCATTTGGTCATAGGGAATATCTTTGATCCGCTTTTTTTTGACCGGCGCATCATTGCGCCCCGGCTCGCCCAGCTCGCGGTAAACAGCGCCCAACACACCATTGACAAATCGGCCGGAATTTTCGCCACCAAAAGTTTTGGCCAACTCGATCGCCTCGTTGATGGCGACCCGGGCCGGGACCTCGGCCCGATTGCCAAACAGAAGTTCATACAAACCGAGCCGCAAAATGTTGCGATCAACGGCGGCAATTTGCTCGAGTGGCCAATCGGGAGCGGCTTTGGTAATGATGTGGTCCAGTCGCTCCCGCTCCTTAATTACGCCCTCGGCCAACTTGGTAACAAAATTTATGTCGTCGAGGCCGGGTCCAAACTCGTCCACGTTATGCCTAACCACCGATGCAATTTTGGTGCTATCACAATTATTAAAGTCGCATTCAAACAGCGACTGCATGGCAAGACTGCGAGCTAAATGGCGATTAGCCATGACAATTAATATTTAAAATAACTAAAAAAATTATTGCGCCGCTCGCGCCTTCTTTTTGGCGGCTGCCTTGGCCGCTTGGGCGGCAATGTCTACCACCTGACGAGCCCCATAGTAGCCACAGTGCGGGCAAACTCGGTGCGGTAAAACGGCCTCACCGCAGTGAGCACACTTATTTAACCGTGGTCTTTTAGTCCCACGGTTATGGCCACCTCGGCGCTCCTTGGTGGCCGAGCGAGTATGTCGCATCCGAACTACCATACCGGTTAGTATAGATTATCAGCCCCCTTTGGGCAAGGCGTGGAGGAAGGAGCGGCGGTGAAGCGGCGAGAGACCAAGTTTTTTGATTGCTCGATAATGCTTTTTTGTGCCATAGCCCTTGTGCTCGGCCAAATAGTAGCCAGGGAAAAGTTTGTCGAGCCGAGTCATTTTGTGATCGCGGTGGACCTTGGCCACGATGGAAGCCAGGGCAATAATTGGCACCGACTCATCGCCGCGCACAATCGTTTGCTGATTCAAATAACTGGGGGGTGCCTTAATACTGCCATCGAGCAAGACTCGGCAAAGGGCCGGCTTGAGAGCCAGACGCTCGAGGGCCCGTTTGATGGCCAAACGCACCGCTCCAGCAATTCCAATCTGATCAATCATCGAGGCCGAAACCGAGCTTGTTGTCGAGGGGACCCCTCGACGGAAAGCTTCCGTCCGCCACCACAATCTTTTTTCGGGCGATAGGGCTTTGGAATTTTTTATTTTACTTAACCATTTTTTATTTTGACCGATTGGCAGCATCACCACCGCCACCGTCACCGGCCCAGCCACTGGGCCCCGCCCCACCTCATCAATCCCAATTAGATATTTTATCCCCCCCTTACCTCGCTTCATTACCACTTAGTCTAGCACTTAGTTTGTTATAATCGGAGCGTATGGCCGCGTCTAAATTTGTTCATCTCCACGTCCACTCCCACTACTCCCTTTTGGATGGCCTATCAAAAATTGATGATCTAATCAAAAAATGTAAGGAAACCGAGATGGGGGCGATGGCCCTGACGGATCACGGCAATCTCTACGGCGCCATCGAGTTTTATAAAACCGCCCGAGCCAGTGGCATCAAGCCAATCATTGGGGTGGAGGCCTATCTGGCGGTGAGGTCCCGCTTCCAAAAGGAGGCCCAGATTGACGCCCGACGATTTCATCTAACCCTCTTGGCCAAAAATCTGATCGGTTATAAAAATCTGCTCAAACTCGTCACCGCCTCCCATCTTGAGGGCTTTTACTACAAGCCACGGATGGATAAAGATTTGTTGCGCGAGCATCATGAGGGCTTGATCTGCCTCTCGGGCTGTATGGGGAGCGAACTATCTAAGGCATTGCTCTCGCGAGATGAGGAGCGAGCGAAGATAATTGCCAAAGAGCACCAAGAAATTTTTGGACCCGACAATTATTACATCGAGGTGATGACCCACCCCAAGATCGAGCGCCAAGGGGAATTGCGCGCCGCCCAAATTAAATTGGCCCACGACCTTAACATCCCTCTCGTGGCCACCCAAGATGCCCACTACCTGGAGGCCGAGGATGATAAAGCCCACGACACGCTAGTCGCCATCCAAAACTCCCACGGCGATCGGGATGATCGGCGATTTTCCAGCCTCGGTGAGAACTTTTCCTTCGTCGCGCCAGAGTTTATGATCGAGGCCTTTACTGATGTGCCCGAGGCCATCGAAAATAGCCTAAAAATTGCCGACCGGTGTGATTTAAAACTAGAGTTAGATAGATGGATTTTCCCCCACTTTGATATCCCGGCTGGCAGTACCCATGACAAGGAGCTAAAAAAACTAGTCGCGACTTTCCTACCGTCCTATTTAAAAAATTACCCCAAAGAAAGAGCAAAAGAAATTAAAGATCGGGTTGATTATGAACTGAAAATCATTGCCCAAAAAGGTTACTCCTCCTACTTTTTGGTTGTGGCCGACATGCTCCGTTACGCTCACGAGCAGGGCATCCTCACCAATACTCGTGGCTCGGCCGCGGGCTCACTCGTTTGTTACCTAACCAGCATCACCAACGTCGACCCGATTGCTTTTGCTCTCCCCTTTGAGCGCTTCTTAAACCCCGAGCGGCCCTCCCCGGCCGATATTGATATGGACTTTGCCGATAATCGCCGTGACGAGGTGATCGAATACGTCAAGCAAAAGTATGGTGCCGACAAGGTGGCCCAGATTGGAACCTTTGGCACGATGATGGCCCGCGGCAGTGTGCGCGATGTGACGCGAGCGCTTGGTCATCCCTATGCTGTAGGCGATAAGATTGCCAAACTGATCCCCCTTGGCTCGCAAGGCTTCCCGATGACGATTGAGCGAGCGCTCGAGATCAGTCCCGAGATACGTGAGCTCTATGCCACCGATACGGTGGTCAAAGAGATTGTTGACATGGCCAAAAAAATTGAGGGTTGTGCTCGACACATCAGCGTCCACGCGGCCGGTGTGGTGGTCGCCCCCACACCTTTAACCGACTATGTCCCTCTCCAACTTGATCCAAAGGGTAAGGGCGTGATCACTCAATATGATATGTATGCCATCGACCCAAACGCCGCTGGTGGTGAGGCGGTGGGCTTGGTCAAATTTGATTTTTTAGGTATTAGGAACCTGTCGATTTTAGAGGCGGCAGTTAAGATTGTGGCCCGGACGATTGGCACAGTCATTGACCTCAAGCATTTGCCACTGGATGATAAAAAAACTTTTGGGCTCCTGAGTCGCGGTGAGACAGAGGGCTTGTTTCAATTAAACGGCGCCGGTATGACCCGCTGGCTTAAGGAGTTAAGACCAACGCGAATTGAGGATATTAACGCCATCCTCGCCCTCTACCGACCGGGGCCAATGCAATTTATACCCGAGTTTGTGGCCCGAAAAAATAAAAAAAATGTTGTTAAATATTTTG
>CAZMXZ010000019.1:0-9245 GCA_964570405.1 uncultured Candidatus Saccharibacteria bacterium
GGATCGGACCTCCGGCCTTCACAATGTCAATGTGACGCTCTACCACTGAGCTAAAGGTGCGATGTGTCTGTATTTTATCACGGTTAATGAACTTGCCAAAATCCTCTTATTTTAAGGCATATTTTATCAATTTTGTCTATATACCATTGACTTTTTTATACCTATATGCTATATTACTAGGTAGAAGTTGCTTGACCAATTTTCACGACAAAAAAGGAGACGGCTATGAAGTACGCCAAAGTGGTATCGGTCGGCCCGCTCTATGCGGTGGCCAGTATCAGGACTCCCAAGGGAGTCAACAAAATCCGGATCAATCCAGGCACTCATAACGCCATCGAAATGATCAATGGTGAGCTCACTTTCGGTGAGCCAAGCGATGACCGCAGGATCGCTCCCGAGGTCGGCGACGGCATTCTCATCAATTATGCCGAGAACGAGCGCGGCAGTCTGGCTACTCGTTGGGGCTTCGCTCAAGAGGCCGAGGCTCTGCGTGACGAGGAGACCAAAGCTTTTCGCGAACGAGAGTTCAAGCGGGTAATGGACCACGCCAACTATCTGACCCGCTGCGCTAAGCGCGAGAAAGCGGCCAAGGCAGCGGCCCGACTGACGCATAAGGTCCGGGTCCGCGCGACTGGCGAGGCAATCTTGGTCGGTTGACCGATAGAGTTGTACATTGTTCCGGCTTAGACCAAAAATCTAAGCCGGTTATTTTTTTACCACGCCCAGGCGGGGTTTTATATGTTAGGATACGGGAATGAAAATTTTGGCTATTGAAACTAGTTGTGACGAAACGGCTATCAGTGTGGTCGAGGCTAGCGGCTTTAAAGCTAGCCTTAAATTTAAAGTCCTCGCCCACATCGTCTCCTCCCAGACCAAAATCCATGCGCCGTTTGGCGGGGTGGTGCCACGACTGGCAAGACGGGAGCACGAAAAAAACTTGGTGCCAGTTTTGGATCAAGCCCTGTCTAAATCAAAATTAAAAAATTATCCCTCCCGGAGATCCCGCGACGGGAGAAAAAATTTAGAAAGAATATTAGAGCGCGAACCAGGGCTACTCCGCCAGCTCCTCCTCTATTTAAACAAAATAAAAAAGCCCAAGATTGACCTCCTGGCTGTGACGGTTGGCCCTGGCCTTGAACCCGCGCTCTGGGTCGGTATCAATTTTGCCCGCGCCCTCTCGGCAGCTTGGGACTTGCCTCTCCAACCAATTAATCATTTAGAGGGTCACATTGCCTCGGTGCTTATCGCGCCGAGTAACAAGTATCAAGTAAAAAGTAACAATCAGCTAATTAAATTTCCGGCCTTAGCCCTGATTATTTCTGGCGGTCATACTGAACTAGTTTTAATAAGAAAATGGGGGCAATACCAAGTGATCGGCCAGACTCGTGATGACGCGGTGGGCGAAGCTTTCGACAAAGTGGCCCGCCTACTCGGTCTCCCCTACCCCGGCGGACCTCAAATCTCTAACCTAGCTAACAAAGCTAAAGAAGCTAATAAGCTAATTAAGCTACCTCGCCCAATGCTCAATTCTAAAGATCATGATTTTTCTTTTTCCGGACTTAAAACGGCCGTCTTATATTTACTACCCAAACTGGGCAAGTTAACTACTAGTAAAATAGCAGCCGTGGCTAAAGAATTTCAAAACGCCGTGATTGAAGTTTTGGTTAAAAAAACGATGCGGGCGGCTAAAGAATACAAAGTTAAAATTTTAATCATCGGCGGCGGTGTGATTGCCAACACAGCTCTCCGTGCTGCTTTTGAACAAGCAACTCAAGACTCTCATCTCTCACTTCTCATTCCTCACCTCTCACTTACCACCGACAACGCCACCATGATTGCTCTCGCCGCCTATCTTCAAACTAATAAAGCTAGTCTAGCTAACAAGCTAATTAAGCTCGAGGCAAGAGGCGGTCTTATGCTAAAATAAGGCCTAATGCCCTACAATCCTAAGGAAAGTGAGGACAAAATATACCAACGCTGGGAAAACAGCGGTTTTTTTAATCCTGATGAATGCCTCAAACAAGGTATCACAAAGTCCAGCGCTCCGGTTTTTTCCATTGTCCTGCCACCACCCAATGTGACGGGCCAGCTCCACGTTGGCCACTCGGCCATGCTCGCAATTGAAGATATTATGATCCGCTACCACCGGCTGCGTGGTGAGCGGACGCTTTGGGTTCCCGGTACCGACCATGCCGCCATTGCTACTCAATCAAAAGTAGAAAAGATTTTATCTAAAGAGAGCAAGCAGACTCGCCACGACCTCGGTCGGGAAGAATTTTTAAAACGGGTCGAGGCCTATGCTAAGCAAAGCCACGACAACATCGTCAATCAGTGTAAAAAACTAGGCGCCTCCCTTGACTGGAGTCGCGAAGCTTATACTTTGGACGAAAAAAGAAACTTGGCTGTTCGGACCGCCTTTAAAAAAATGTACAATGCTGGTTTGATCTACCGCGGTGACCGGATCATCAACTGGGACCCCAAGGGGCAAACGACCGTTTCTGATGATGAAGTAGTCCATGAGGAGGTACCAGGCAAGCTCTACACCTTTAAATATTCACCCGACTTCCCCATCGCCATTGCCACCACCCGGCCCGAGACCAAAGTGGGTGATGTGGCGGTAGCCGTCCATCCAGACGACAGTCGCTACCAAAAATATATTGGCCAAACATTTTCGCCTATTTTTGCCGGTGTACCACTCCAAATTAAAATCGTGGCTGATGTGGCAGTTGATCCAGCCTTTGGCACTGGGGCGGTGGGTGTCACACCTGCCCACTCGGGCATCGACTGGGAGATCGCAAAGCGCCACGGACTCCCTCATCCTCAAGTCATTAGTGAGTTAGCTAAAATGCAAAATACGTCGCTAGAGCTCGATGGCAAAAAAATCCTTGAGGCGCGCGAAATTATTTTGACCTGGCTTAAAGAAAATAAACTACTAGAAAAAGAGGAAGAAATAAAAATAAATGTGGCTAAAGCGGAGCGCAGTGGTGGAATAATTGAGCCCCTGCCCAAGCTCCAGTGGTTTGTGGCTGTTAACAAACAAGTTGACGGTCAGAGTCTTAAAGATAGGATGCTTAAAGTGGTAGAGAGTGGTCAAATAAAAATTATCCCTGATCGATTTGTAAAAATTTATTTTAATTGGATCGAGAACCTTCATGATTGGTGCATCTCGCGTCAAATATGGTATGGTCATCGGATTCCTGTTTGGTACCGTTCGACTGGCGCTCACGGCGAGCTTGAAGTTTATTGTGATATTAATCCACCGACCGGCGATGGTTGGGAGCAAGATCCCGACACGCTCGATACTTGGTTCTCCTCTGGCCTCTGGACATTTTCAGCCCTTGGTTGGCCGACCGAAACGGAGGACCTAAAGATTTATCATCCTACCAGTGTTTTAGAAACTGGTTATGATATCCTCTTTTTCTGGATTGCCCGGATGATCTTAATGACGACTTATTTACTCAAAACTATCCCTTTCCATACCGTTTATTTGCACGGTCTGGTCCGCACCGAGTCGGGTGCCAAAATGAGCAAGTTACTCGATAACGCTATTGACCCATTAGTGATGGTGGAAAAGTATGGGGCTGATGCCCTGCGCCTGGCCTTGGTGATTGGTAGCAGCCCGGGCAGCGACTTAAAACTGTCGGAAGATAAAATTAGAGGCTACAAAAATTTTGCTAACAAATTGTGGAATATTAATGTTTTCATAACCCAGTCTGGTCCAGAGAATCAAGCCACTGATCTATCCGAATTAGATGAAAAGTTGTGGTCAGGGTGGCAAGAAGTGCTAAAAGAAGTGACACGCGATTTAGATAATTACCGCTTTTACCTAGCGGGCGAAAAGTTATACCACTATGCTTGGCACACCTTTGCTGATAAAATAATCGAAGCGAGCAAACCAGCCACGCCTGTCCGCCGGGCTCTGCTCTACAAAATTTGGCGTGAAATATTAATCAGTCTCCATCCTTTTATGCCCTTCGTGACGGAAGAGATTTGGTCTAGTTTTAATAACAATTTGTTAATGATTCAATCATGGCCGAGAGTTTAGTGGCCTTTGCTGCCGAGCCTTATGGTCTGACCCGTTTAGTGTTAGCGGCTTTTTTGGGCGGCATTTTGCCCGCCATTTTTTGGCTCTGGTTTTGGCTCAAGGAGGACCGTCTCCACCCCGAGCCCAAGCGTCTTCTCTTTTACGCTTTTGTGGGTGGCGCGGTAGCTGTGCCGATTGCCTTTATTTTAGAAAGTTCGCTCAACCGCGTCTGGCCCGGCGGACTCTCCCTACCATCTGTTTTTTTCCCCGCCGAGTTGATCAATACCTCTTTTTGGCTCTCGGTTGGACTGGTGGCCGGTTGGGCCGTGATTGAGGAGGGTTTAAAATTTTTGGGCGCCCGTTTGACCGTCTTTCGTGGCCGCGATTTTGATGAGCCGGTTGATACGATGATCTACCTCATCACCGTCGCTCTTGGTTTTGCCGCGGTGGAGAATACGCTCCAACTTTTCCAACTAATTTTAGCCCATACGGCTGGGAGCGAGGTGATCGTCTTCTCCTCCCTCCGTTTTTTGGGCGCCACCGTTCTCCACGTCGCTTCCTCCGCCACCTTAGGAGCGATCTTGGCTTTGGGCTATTGTGCTCACCCGCGGCACCGTCCAGTTTATTGGGTTGGTGGTTTTATCGCCGCCACCCTCTTGCATCTAATCTTCAATATTTTTATAATACTAGATACGGCTAGCGGCATCCCGACCATCTACTACTGGCTGTGGCTGTGGATCGTCTTTGTGATCTTAATGTTTGAAAAAGTTAAAAGCCTAACCTGCAAAATAAATATTTAATATGACTAAAGATAAACGATCATTTTTTGAACGGCTCACCGGTAGCATCAATATTAGTGATGAGACTACCGACGGCATTACGCCGGCCTCAATCACACCACCCAGTCATAAGGAAAAAGAAAAGGTCCTAGGCAATAGTGACTGGCTCGACGATAATGCCGAGGAGGGCGAGCTTAGTGTAGATGTTTATCAAACCAGTGGTGAGATTGTGATCCAAACCATGGTGGCGGGTGTTAAGCCCGAGGATCTAACTCTCTCTATTACCCGCGAGATGGTCACCATCAAGGGCCGGCGTGAGCGCCCGACCGAGGCGCCAGAAGATAATTATTTCCAAAAAGAACTCTACTGGGGTGCCTTCTCCCGCACCATCCTCCTGCCTCATGAGGTAGAGACGGAGGGAGCCGAGGCGATTGAGCGCCATGGCCTCTTAACCATCCGCTTGCCCAAGATCGACCGCGAGAAGGTCCAGCGGATACGCGTTAAGTCTATTTAATGAAGAGCTCAAAATTAACTTGGCTACTGCTAGTTATTGTGGTGGCTTTGCTAGGGGCGACTTATTATTTACGTTCACCCCAAGTCGAGACTAACACTTTATCTAGTCCAGTTAGAAATTTAAACATTAAAGCCGGGCAACTCGTCACTAGTCCCCTAACAATAACTGGTGAGGCTAAGGGTTGGTATTTTGAAGGCAGTTTCCCGGCAAAAATTACGGACGACGCTGGGAATGTTTTAGGGAATGCCCCAATGCAAGCCCAGGGTGATTGGATGAGCGAGAACTTTGTCCCCTTCCGCGCCATCATCACCTTCTCGGACGCCAAGGTAAAAACTGGTTATTTAATTTTAAGCAAAGATAACGAATCCGGCTTACCCGAGCACGACATCTCAATCAAAATCCCCGTTCGCTTTCGCTAAACCCAGAGGGCGAGGATAATACCCATCACCAGGAGGGTGACGAGGTAGTAGCCGTTGTTGAGAAACCACAACTTCCACGACTTGCCCTCCCATAAAACGGTACCAAGAGTAACCGGAGCAATAAAGCCAAGCCAGTTCCAAAAGCCGACCATCAGTCCCGCCGGCACCCCAACCGTTAGCGTATAAGTACTGGCATAAATAAGAGCGTGGTCCAAAACAAAGGCCATCAGCAAACTGCCAACAAACATTATGCTATAACTCTTGATCATGGCACTAGGTTGGCCTTTAGATGGGTCTGGTGTGTGGCCAGATAACTCCATCCAAACTTTGCCAAACAAATAAGGACCGTACCAAATCGAGCCGATCACCATACTAGCAATGGCGGCAACCACCACGCTCAAGTAATTTATTGGGGGCATATTAATTATTTATTAAACTAATAATCTGGTGCTGAGAGCCGGGATCGAACCGGCGACCCTTCCCTCTTCAGGGGAATGCTCTACCAACTGAGCTATCTCAGCTACAAGGCAGGATATTTAATGTTTTGGAGTTGACCATAAGCCTTAAAGACGGTGTCCAAGTATGGCTGGAGGTAGTACCAACTGCCGATCAAGACTCCAATAAAGATCGCCCACCGGAGGATGGTGTAGTAATGTTGCCAGCGCAAGTTATTAACCAACCGGCGTAAGAGACGGTTATTATCCTTCTCCAGATCCAAGAGTTGTTTAAAGTCCTCCTCTGGCATGGTTCCAATATAGCAAAAAACCCTAAAAATTGTAAGATTAGGAGGTTGCCTGACGCCCAGATAGTTCAACGGATAGAACAACCCCGTCCTAAGGGGTAAATGTAGGTTCAATTCCTACTCCGGGCACAAATTTGAAAACCTCATCGAGGACTGACTAAGGGCTGACCAAGGATTTCATTCAAAGTCTTAACAATTAGCAGCTGACCACCCATATAGTAGACGATGAGATTATTTTTCTGGTAGATGTAAACATAGCCACGCCAACGTCGACTCGCACCAGTGGCCGAGTATTGTCTCATTGCTTGATCAAGTTCGCTAGTAATTAAAGTCTTATCCTTGTACTCAAAAATCTGGACATTATCACCGGTCAGGGCCAGCAATGTCCCGGTGGCCGAGAATGATGATCGTTTAATTGAGCCTATTAAGACTGGGTCCAACCCCCGACTTTCTAATTGATTAATAAATTCTTGACTGGCTTCGCCCGCTGCCATTTTTTGTCCGCGCCCTGCCGCCAAAGCAATTTGATTCGTGGGTAGCGGTAGCAGAATCGATTTAAATAAAAATAAAACAAGTAGACAATTACCGATCACCAAACACAAGATGAAGACTTTCACATAATTGATGCCGTTAAACTTCGTGAAATATTACGAACAAAAAATCACTGCTCGAACGGCAGTGATTTTTTGGTTATAGATTTCCATGTTCTACATACCGTAAACCTGTTGACCAATAATCCCATTGTCGCGACCGTCCGCGTTTAACAACATCGTGCCACTATTGTTATCGATATTATAGGCCGTAGCGGCGGCTGAGACAGATGAGTCGGCATTAACTGTTCTTACAACGCCGGCCTGGTCCACAAAGGCATAGGTCGCAGCGTAGGAAAAGGCCGGCAGACCCATCGTCAATACGGCGGTGGCAATTAAAATATAATTAGTATTAATCATGGTAATTTATTGTTAAGTAAATTAATTAATTTGAGACAAAAACTCGACCCTGTTAGTTACCTCTACTCATTGATGCCGCTTTAACGACTTCAACATTACAATCCATTTTCTAATCTCTCAATACTAACTTCTATTTTTTGTGACCAGTCAGCCAATTTAGCATCCAGCAACTGAGCGTAGCTTATAATCGTCAAAATAATGGCCATAGTTTTGTTATTTCTTAAGTTTGTTCATTTCCTGTTGTAATTTTTTTATGTTTATTTCCAATTTTGCGGTGCGCTCCGCCAGTTTAACCTCCAGATGATTAGTGTGTTTAGCAAAAGTTTCCGCCACCGCCATCATCTCGGTCACATCTTCGATCGCGAGTAAAATGATCGGCGGGAAAGGGTGACCGGACTGCTCTTTGTCGAGATGAATTTGCCGCGCGTTGAGGATCATAATTTTTTGGCCAATTAGAGGGAACTCATGGGCCACCTCAAACCCTTTAAAAAAAGTGTTCTTGGGCAGAATATCTTCCAATAATTTCCGCAAAGCGGGAATATTCCACTGGCCATCACCGAGCTCGTAAACAACTTTGCCCTCGGTGTTTTTGGCTTCAACTTGGAAGGTTCGGTAGAACGGCTCATTAGCCGCCATCACCCGCAATTCTTTATCTAAAATTAAAACCGGCTCTCGCACCATATCAACCACCGACTTAATGTATGTCCAGCCGTCAGTCCAGATTTGATCAAACAGATCATTTTTTTCTGTTTCCACATCACCTATGACGATCAACTCCATAAATTATTGCAACTTAACAAACAACCAAAAATATGCTAAGTTTAATGTAATTGAGATGTAACCAGGTATTTGTTTGCATCTCACTCTTCCGGGCCTAACAATATAGGTTTACGACGAGTGTTACATTGGAGACGTAAGGCTACTGTAATAAATAACGACTAGCATCGGCTTAGCATATGATGACACCCAAAGAAATGGGCCAGCAACGGGTGATCCTAACCACCGCTCATTATGATTACGGGGGGGGGCTTAAGGCTCATGCTTTTTTCAAACTCCACGACAGTAGTGTGAGCGAGGACTTAGTCCAAGATACATTTGTTAAGACTTGGCGCTATCTTTTGCGAGGCGGCCAAATCGAAATAATGAAGGCTTTTCTCTATCATGTTCTTAACCACCTGATTGTTGACCAATACCGAAAGCATAAAACCATCTCCCTCGATTCATTGATGGAAAGTGGTTATGAACCAAACATTGACGAGACTGAGAAACTTTATAATATTTTTGACGGTCGAGTAACTGTTGGCTTAATCAATCATCTGCCGGAAAAATACAAAAAAGTGATGAGGTTGCGCTATGTTCAAGACCTATCACTTAACGAAATTGGTCTAATCACCGGTCAGTCGCGAAATACCATTGCTGTCCAAATCCATAGCGACCGGCAAAAAATTAAGTGCTACCCCGATCCTTGAGGATATGACCGCTTCTCCGGAAAAAGTTCTTCAAAAAGGAAGACAAAGAATCCAACGACTTCAAAAAGTTAAACTGCATGACGGGTCCATAAAATTTGGTGCTACAATACAGATGGTGAGCGGCAAGCAGTTAATCGCCGATAATAAGAAGAGTTTTGAAGATATGGCCCTCACGTATAAAAAGTGGTTGGTAACTAAAAAACAAGATTAAGTATGCCAACGAAAATCTCTTCATTAAAAATCCTCATATTTTTGCTACAGTCGCCTAAAACTGTTGGCAGCAGAAAGTTTTCACCCAAGCTATGTGCTTCATTACCACAGACTAATTTAGCTCCAGATGTAATTGCA
>CAZMXZ010000020.1:0-8828 GCA_964570405.1 uncultured Candidatus Saccharibacteria bacterium
GTTTCTTATTTTGGCAATTGGATCGATTGTCAAAGTCCACACCTTTTGAGCAACAAAAAATTGGACTCGCGCCCAACCTCTTATTTAAGCCTCAATTTTAAGGTGGTAGAGCCATTATACTCGCCAACCAGGGCAAGTCAACCCCTCAAATTAAGCCTTTCTAGACCACTTTTCCCAGACCACTAGGAGGGGGGAAGCCACAAAGAAAGATGGAGGAGTAGGTGCCGACGACATACTCGGAGGCTACGCCTCCGTAGGCTCCGCAGAGCCTCCTAAGGGGTTAGAAGTTCAGACCCCAGATTTTACTAGACAAAACGCCCAACCAATAAATAGTTGATAAATGTGGCGCCGACCATAAAAGCCAAACGGATATAAGAAAAACAATTAGAGCAATAAATACCGGGGCAATGATTGATGATGGATGATATTCATTTCCCCTTTTTTGCATTACCACTATCGCTATAACCAACACAACAAAAGAAATTATAAAGATCGGGTTTTTCAACCAAGTAAGAATTTCTGACCACACGAGACTAAGCCCCTTCCTGCTGGTTAATTGGCCAGTGAAAAACAGCCAAATAAGTACGGGGATTATTACCGCTATAAAAAGATTTCTCATGATCAAAATGGAGTCTTTCATTTTTCTTGAAACAAAATTATTTTTTGCTTGACCACCGCTCCCACACTACCAAGAGGGGGGAAGCCACAAAGATTGAGGAGTAGGTGCCAAAGAACATACCGATGGCCATAATCAGGGCAAAGTTACGAGTTGATTCGGCGCCGACGAAATATAAAACAAGGAGAGTGATGATGACAGTGAGCGAAGTAATGAGCGAGCGCAAAATGGTTTGATCCAAACTCTTGCCTACCGTCTCCTCAAAACTGGCACTGATGTGATTCTTAACATTCTCGCGAATCCTGTCAAAGATGACGATGGTGTCGTTAACCGAGAGCGCCATAATAGTCAAAAGTGCTGTGAGAAATAGAGCATCGGCCTCAAACTGCCCGCGCGAGGCTAGGTAGGCCGCCACACCAGTCGGCAAGATCACGTCGTGGAGGAGAGCGACGATCGTTACCACCCCATACTTCCACGATCGCACATTGCCCACGCCGGCCGCCACTTTGCGGAAGGCGAAGGTCACAAAGAGTACAATCACCACAATCACAAGAATAATCGCCAGCACGCCGCGCCGCGCTAATTCTTGCCCCAAACTTGGGCCAATAGCATCAAACCTTTTCTCAACAATTTGTTTGGGATCACCACCATCAAGAGCATTTGCAATCTTTTGTTTAGTCGCTTGATCAATCGTGGCCATTTTGATTACCACCCCTTTATCTCCCACTGCTTGCATCGTCACCGCTCCAACATTTAATTTTTCAACTGCTTGGCGCAGATTATTAACATCTGGCCGAGCGGTCGTATATTCTACCTCATAAATAGTGCCACCCTTAAAGTCTGTTCCCGGATTCAAACCAAAAGTGTAGAGCGAAAGTAAGGCTGCCAATACTAAGATTAGCGAGAGGGAGAGGAAAAATTTTCGGTGTTTGATAATAAACATAAATTATTTTGTCAGGCCACTACTAAACAACCAGCGCACAAATGGCTTATCTGATTTAACTCCCAGTGCTAAGAGGAAGGTCCGGGTGACGGTGATGGCCGTAAACATACTAACGAGCACTCCCAAGGCTAAGTTCAAACCAAAACCTTTGATCAAGCTCGAACCAAACCAGAACAAAATAATGGCCGACATAATGGTTGAGATGTTGGAGTCGCGGATACTAGTCCAGGCCCGGTGGAAGCCCTCAGCCAAGGCCTCCGGCACCGTCCGGCCGCGACGCAACTCCTCCTTCAACCGTTCAAAAATTAAAACATTAGCATCAACCGCAATCCCAATCGAGAGAATAAAGCCGGCCATACCGGGTGCGGTGAGAGTAACGGGAATTAATTTAAACAGCGCCAGCATAATGGCTACATAAATTGAGAGTGAGACGGCCGCCACCAACCCAGGCAAGCGATACCAGAGGATCATAAAGAGAGCGATTAAAGCAAAACCAACTAGGCCGGCCCGAACACCGCGCGCTAGCGCATCACTACCGAGTGTTGCCCCCACCGTTTGGGTCGAGGCCAGAGTGATCGGCACCGGTAGAGCGCCTAAGTTTAAATTGCGGACCAAAGTTTTGGCCTCATCGGGGGTAAAATTGCCACTGATCTCAGCCTTGCCACTGGTGATCGGTTCGCGGATGATTGGGGCCGAGACCAATTGGCCATCCAAAATGATCGCCAATGGTTTACCCACATTATTTTTTGTTAAATCCGCAAAAATTTTTGTTCCCTCGCTATTGAAAGTAATACCCACCGCTGGGTGGAGCGAATTTTGGCTAAATTCAACTTGGGCCCGATCAAGATAGCGCCCCGTTAAAGTGGCTGGTAAAAACAAATCATTAATGGTCGAGGAAGCGGTACTGGTCGAGACACCCGGCTTTTCTAAACGGAACTCGAGACTCGGTGTGACACTAATAATTTTTAGGGCCTCGGTCAAATCTGTCACACCGGGCAGCTCCACAATCAAGCGCTCACCGCCGCTTGAGCCAAAGCCTCCCTTCTCCACTTGGACGACTGGCTCCGAGACACCGAACACATTGACTCGCCGTTCCACCACCTCCCGGAGCGAGCTCATGGCATCGTTAACATCAGCGTCGCTACCTAGGGCATGGGTATCGGCATCATAAACAAGATGGCTACCACCTGATAAGTCTAGACCGAGGCGGAATGGTCGATAAAAGATGGAGGCGGGTTGGGTTTGCGACCAGTAATCAAAAAGCCCTAGGGCTAGGGCCAAGATCAGCACTACCAGAGCCGTAATTCGAATCTGTGTCACGACGCCAAAATTATATATCACGCTCGGGCCCTAGTCCAGCCACAAGCGATAGAACCAGAGCCACCAGACCACCAATGGCAAAGCCGCCTAAAATATCACCTGGCCAATGGAGGCCAGCGGCTACTCGCGCTAGTCCGATCAGCAAAGCACCAATCAGGAGCCAGCCCCCTAATCGACGCCAAAAGCGATAAGCGCCAAAGCCTAGTCCGGAGAAAAAGGCGGCGTGGCCAGAGGGAAAGGATGGATCACTTGAGGTGAGCAAGTGCGACAGTCCAGGGATGACATCATAAGGTCGCGGCATCGGCCAAAAACTTTTAATCGCCTCGGCTAAAAGCCAAGCGAGGAGTCCGGCCGTAATGACGAGAAGGACTTGACCCAAAAATTTGATGTCGCGATCGCGGTTAAGACGCCAGAGCCAAAAAATACCAAGACCAAAAATAATTAGCCAACCCAAATAGGAAGCACAAAAAATAATTATTTGATCAATGATCGGGTACTGACCGGCAAATTGGTGGATGAGATCGAACAAAGTCTGATTAATCATCCCGTCAATTCTAACATGTTTCGAAATAGGATGGCGACGGTGATCGGTCCCACTCCGCCGGGGACGGGTGTAAAGAGCGAGCAATGCTCGGCGCAGGCAGGATCAGCATCGCCGATCGGCGCCCCAGCATCAATAACAATGGCGTTTTGTTTAATTGTTTCTGGCTTAATCAGACCCGGTTTGCCTGCACCAGAAATTATTACATCAGCGTTTTTTGTTAAGCCCGATAAATTTTTGGTTTTAATGTCGGCCGTCTCAACTTCATAACCTTCTTGCGTTAGCCAGATGGCCACTGGCGCTCCCACCAACTTGCCCCGACCAATGACTAAAATCTTTTTGCCCGTCAAATCAACTCGATACTTTTCTAAAATTTCTTTAACTGCTCCCACAACCGGTGAGAGCACCGAGGCATTCTCGGAGAGGGCGTCAACATCTTTATTGGCCGGTATTAAATTTAAAATTTTGCTGGCATTAATTGTCTTGGACAAGGGCAACTGGACGACAATGCCAGAAATATCTTTATTTAGAGCCATATTTTGGACTTGCTCCCCCAATTCCTCCTCACTAATCTCCACCCCGTACTCAAACACCTTCACTTCCACTCCAATCGCTTCGCCAAACTTTTTTTTCTGTTCGACAAATTTGACGGTAGCCATGTCATCGCCCACCACCACCACGCCCAAAACTAATTTTTTACCCTCAACTTTTTCTTTGAGTTCTTGTTTAATCTCCTCGGCAATCTGTTTGCCATCAACAATCACTGGCGTAAAATTTTATCGATTCTTTCGGCAATTTTAACAAAGTCTTTTTCTTTTTTGCCGCGCGTGGTCTCGGCGGCGGTGCCGAGGCGGATGCCAGAAGGGTCAGCCGGTTTGCGAGTGTCAAAAGGGATCATATTTTTGTTGACAATGATGCCAGCTTTTTCCAACAAATCACTGGCCTCACCACCACTCACTCCTCCGCTCCAAGTATCTACCAAGAGCAAGTGCGAATCGGTTCCACCCGAAATTACCCGCCAACCGAGGCGGGCAAGTTCTCCAGCCAAAGCTTTAGAGTTTTTAACTACTTGCTTAGCATAGCGTTTAAATTCCGGCCGGGTCGCCTCGGCTAAAGCGACGGCGACCGAAGCAATCTGATTAATGTGCGGGCCGCCCTGCAAACCGGGGAAGACGACTCTATCAATTGCTTGCGCAATTGTAATTTTTGGATTTTTAATTTTTAATTTTGTATTTTTGGAAAAGATCAAAGCCGCGCGAGGGCCACGGAGAGTTTTATGAGTCGTGGTGGTCACCACATCAGCATATGGGAAGGGCGAGGGGTAAGCGCGGCCAGCCACTAGCCCAGCAATGTGGCTCATATCTACCATTAAGTACGCCCCCACGGCATCAGCAATTTTTCTAAACTTTTTCCAATCAATCACGCGGGGATAAGCAGTAAAACCAGCTACGATCAGGTTGGGTTTAGTTTTTTTAGCTAATTTTAATAACTCTTTATAATCAAGTTGCTCGGTTTTTTTAT
Organism: uncultured Candidatus Saccharibacteria bacterium; assembly: GCA_964570405.1. Taxonomy (GTDB): domain Bacteria; phylum Patescibacteriota; class Minisyncoccia; order Phycocordibacterales; family XYD1-FULL-46-19; genus CAZMXZ01. Next base: position 4,942 of record CAZMXZ010000020.1, read on the forward strand.
CAACACCGTACGAAATTTGCTGCCACAATTTGCCGGTGGCCGAGACGTTGTGGCCGTGCGTTAGATGTCCACCCATATCAAGCCTCATACCCATAATCTTTCCCCCCATTGGCACTAGAGCTAAATAAACAGCCAGGTTGGCCGGGCTCCCAGAATATGGTTGGACATTCACTGCCCAGGTCTTAGGTTTTAGGTGATAGGCTTTTAGAGCTCGAACCTGGGCTAATTTTTCGATCTGATCTACTACGTCGTTGCCACCATAGTAGCGTTTGCCAGGGTAACCCTCAGCATATTTGTTGACCAGTTCTGATCCTAGTGCCGCCAGGACATCTTTTGACACAAAATTTTCCGAGGCGATTAAATTAATCACCCGCTTTTGGCGGGCTTTTTCTTGATTGATTAATTTCTGAATCTGTTTGTCCTGCATTATTTGCCCTGGAACGACAGGAGGGTCCTAATAGTGCGCAAGGCGATGGTAATGTCTAACCACAAGCCGCGATTCTTTATGTAATACAAATCGTAAGATAATTTATTTTTAGTCGTACTCACATCGGTGCCATGGTGCGGGTGCTCGCCATAGAGTTGAGCCCAACCAGAGAGTCCGGGTTTGACCAAGTGCCGAGCGCTGTAGTAAGGAATCTCTTTTTCGTAAATCTTGACTGGTTCAGGGAACTCGGGCCGCGGACCAACCAGCGACACATCACCATTAACTACGTTCCAAAGTTGAGGTAATTCGTCTATCCGCGTTAGTCGCAAAAACCGCCCAACCGACGTAACCCGATTGGTATTTCCCTCCACCCATTGCCCCTGATCGTTAGCTGTCATGGTGCGAAATTTGACCAAATTGACCAACCGACCACTTTGACCAACTCGCTTTTGGTAAGTAAAAATTGGCCCACCATCATCAAGTTTGATCGCCAAATAAACGAATGGGTAAAAAACCAGTGAGATAATACCAGCCACCAAACCAAGTCCAATATCCATCCCTCGCTTAAACAGGTCAAAGGCGGTCTGGGTGTGACTACCAATGTGATCGAGGAACCACCGCTCCTTGATCAGCGAGACGGGCACTCGGTCAAATAGCGCCTCATACAAATCGTTAACATTCACAAACCGGACGTGCTCAAAGAGGAGATGATAAAACTCGGCCACCGTTGCCTGATTGAGGTTGCGGTCATCGGGATCAATCACGACGGCACTGGCTCCGCTTTTTTTTAAATCATCTGGTCCGGTCCCAGTTAAAACCTCTAGGTTATAGGCCGGGTTTGTCTCTAGTTCAGTCTTGATCTCGGCCACCTCTGACCCAGCACAGAGGAAGAGCAACTTTTCGCGTCGCCGTCTGGCTAAAAAGCGATTGCTCAAACGTCGCCACAACCAGAGCAAGCCAAACGAGACCAGTAAATAAATAAACAGGGTGGTTTTGGGCGTAATGCCAAAATATGGAATGAAGTAGAAAAAGATTATGGCAATGACAGTATTGACCAACTGGGCCGTGAGGAGTGAGCCTGTCATCCGCCGGCCCATAATAAAGGTCGGTCGGCGGTAGAGATCAAAAATAAAAAATACCACGACCCAAACAATAAAGATGGGAAGGAAAGGGCCCAAGTGATCGAGCCAATTACTTTGACTCGGTAAATTACCCGTCCGCAAAAAGAGCGTTAACCACAAAGAGAGCGAGAGAATGATCAAATCCCCGATGAGCCAAACGATTCCATCTTTGCGACTCTTAAATTCCATGGTGCCTTATTCGCGCTCGTCATCATACCATAAAATACCTTTTTGTGCTATGGTTTTTATGATGATGCGCAAAAAAATACTTTATTTAATCACTAAGGGCAACTGGGGAGGTGCCCAAAAATATGTTTACGATTTGGCCACAAATTTGCCCAAAGATCAGTACGAGGCGGTAGTTGCTTGCGGTAAGGGCGATGATTTACCGCAAAAGCTCCAATCGACCAACATCCAAGTTAAAAAATTAGATTATTCGGACCGTGATATTGATTATTTAGCCGATTCCAAATTGCCCTTCGAATTGTGGCAACTCTTGTGGCAAGTGCGACCCGATGTGGTCCATCTCAATAGTCCAAAAGTTTCGGGCTGGGGTGCACTTGTTGCCCGAATTTATTTTTTGCTAACCCCTAATCACTATGCCCTACCCCCTAAAGTTATTTATACTGTTCACGGCTTTGCCTTTAATGAAGAGAGACCAGACTGGCAAAAAAAGATTATTAAATTTTTGAGTTGGTTAACAATTATTTTTTGCCAGCGCGTTATCATCATCAACCAGCGCGAGTTTGATCAGGTTAAGGATTGGCCGGGGGTTAAAAATAAATTAGTTTTAATAAAAAATGGCTTAAAGCCAATTAGTTTTTTGGACCGCGCCCAGGCCCGGGAGAAACTCGGTCTTCAGCCGGCCGGCGTAGTGGTGAGCACAATCGCTGAACTGACGAAAAATAAAGGGTTAGATTATTTGGCTGAGGCCTATCCCGGATCGGTGGTGATCGGTGAGGGGGAGGAGCGACCAAACTTGGATCACAAACTTGATCTCTTGGGCACCGTGCCTGAAGCCGCCCGCTACCTCAAGGCCTTTGATATTTTTGTTTTACCATCGCGTAAAGAAGGCCTCCCCTACTCGATCCTTGAGGCCGGGCTAGCGGGCCTGCCAGTGGTAGCCAGCGATGTTGGTGGCATCCCTGAGATAATCGAGGACGAAAAAACCGGACTGTTAGTTCCGGCCGGCGACATCCCACGACTTAAGCTAGCGATTGAAAAATTGGTGGCTAACCCTAACCTACGCCAAAAAATCGGCTCGGCTCTCAAACAAAAAATCGAGCGTGGTTTCTCCTTCTCCCAAATGTTAGAGAAAACTCTCGAATTATACTAAGCCGATTTAGTCGTTTCCTCCTGATGCATCCCGAGTTTCTTTTCTTCAAAGATCTTTATTTTTTCATCCCAAGCCTGTAACTCGTTTTGTTTTTCAAGGAGATTTTTTGAAACTCGTTTGATATAGTCAGGGTCAGTCTTAGTTTTGGCTATTTCCTCTTTCATTTTTTGCCAGCCAGTCAGGTGTTCATTTAGCACGTCTCTCCACCAGAGCATGTGATCATGCTCGGTATTAAGATGCTCTGCCTCCCTCCGGCCAGCATCTGAAAGGTGCACCGCCCGCTCCTGTGCTCTTAGCCAATCCTTGTCTCTAGCTTTAACTTCTTTTAAATCTTTCAACAGATGCTTGGCGGGCATTTGATTGCGGGGATATTCTGACAGGTGTTCCCTATAATCTTCGATCCGTTCTAGTTCTTTCCGAGCGTTTTCATCTCCCTCCTTGAAATATTTCTCAGCAAAAAATTTCATGGCTTAAATATTAGCAATCTATTTGTTTCCCGTTTCTTCTTCCTGATGCATCCCTAATTTTTCTTTTTCGAAATCGTAAACTTCTTTAAGTGCTACTCGGGATTTTTCAACAAGTTCAATATACTTACCATTCAGTCTCGTTGCTTCGTCTTGTGCGTGTTCTCGCATTTGCTCTAAATTTAGCTTGGACCACATCGTGTCCCGACTCGCTGCTTGAAGCAGGTCGTAATAAGCATCTTGGACTTTCCCTATACCAATAAGTACAGCCTCATCTGGATTTTCTAAATGGGAAGGCTGAAATGGATAATTCTGTTGTGTTGTTATTTGTTTTATAACCCGCTGATTATGCAAATTGTCTCTGAGGCATTCCTCAATCTGATCATACTCATACTTACCACCATACCCTCTTTGTTCATATACTTGATCTGCTGACTTTAGATTATCTGCGATATCTGATTTTATTTTTGGATCGACGTCGTCAATTTTCTCAAATTTTTTGAGAACCTCAGAAGAATAAGGTTTATTTTCGCTTTCCA
>CAZMXZ010000021.1:0-8334 GCA_964570405.1 uncultured Candidatus Saccharibacteria bacterium
CTCGGGAAGCCAATGGGTAACGACCAAATATCCGCCATCCTTCAACCATTCGTAACAATGGTCGTCTTTACTGTTTTTTTTGGCCGTTTGGCCGGTCTGCCCTCAGACGGCGTGCCCTACCCAATCTTTGTTTATGTGGGACTACTATTTTGGCAATTTTTTTCCACCGCCCTGGCCGATACTTCCACCGCCCTCATTACCAACCAATCAATTATCACCAAAGTTTATTTCCCCCGCTTGCTTTTGCCCGTCTCTACCGTCGTTACCAAGTTTATTGATTTTGCCGCCGCCGCTCTAATTTTAGTCGGGCTGATGTGGTACTACCACTTTGTGCCCTCACTGGTCGGCGTACTAGTTTTGCCCCTGCTCCTACTGATTACATTTTTAGCCTCAACTGGTTTGGGCTTATATTTGGCAGCCCTAAACGTTAAGTACCGCGACGTGCGCTATGCTCTGCCCTTTTTTATCCAGCTCCTTTTGTTTGTGACGCCAGTCATTTACCCCGCTAGCATCGCCGGTAAATATTCAAAAATTTTGGCCCTCAACCCAATGATGGGGGTGATCCAAACGGCTCGAGCGGGACTCCTCCACACCACACCTATCAATTGGGCCCTCCTTGGTTGGGCCGGATTGATTAGTCTTGGGCTAATAATTTTTGGCTTAGTTTATTTTAAAACCACCGAGCGTTATTTTGCCGACATTATTTAATATGACCGACCTACCCATCATTGAGATCAAAGGGCTTGGTAAAAAATATATTATTAGCCACCAGCGTGGTGGCTACACGGCTTTGCGCGACGTCTTGATGGGGATTGTAAAAAAACCCCTCACCTTTGCCAGCCAGAAATTTAATAAATTGGTTGGCCGAGAAAAAATGGAAGAGTTTTGGGCCTTAAAAAATATTAACCTCACGATTAGGCGCGGTGAGGTAGTGGGCATCATCGGAGCTAACGGCGCCGGCAAAAGTACTCTCCTCAAAATTTTGACTGGCATCACTCCCCCAACGGAGGGTGAGGCGATTTTGCGTGGCCACGTCTCATCACTGCTTGAGGTGGGAACTGGCTTCCACCCCGAACTGACGGGGCGGGAAAATATTTACCTCAATGGGGCGATTTTGGGAATGAAAAAGCGTGAGATTCAAAAAAGATTTAATGAGATCGTCGCTTTTGCCGGCATCGACAAATTTTTGGACACCCCAGTTAAGCATTACTCGAGTGGGATGTATGTGCGGCTAGCCTTCTCGGTCGCGGCTCACTTGGAGCCTGATATTTTGCTCGTCGATGAGGTCTTGGCTGTTGGTGATGCCGAGTTCCAAAAAAAATGCCTCGGTAAAATGGAGGAGGTCACGACTAAGCAGGGCCGGACCATTCTTTTTGTGAGCCACAATCTCTCGGCCATCCAGAGTCTTTGCCCGCAAACAATTTTGCTTAGTGATGGGCAGGTCAAAGCCTTTGGATCAACCGCCGAGGTGATTGAAGAATACCGCCAAAAAAATATCGCGGCCGATATTATTGATCTGGCAAAGCGGCAAAATCGCAGTGGTGACGGCCGGTTAAAAATTACTGGCTTTAAATTAGTTAACCAAGATGGTCAGAGCCTAAAAAACTTTGTAGCCGGAGACGAGGCCCAAATTTGGCTCGATTACGAGGTAAAAGATCCCAAATTGACGAGTATTAATCTGGCCCTTGGCATTGATTCCCTAAACTCGGGCCAGCGACTGACCCAGATCTCCAATCAGGTTATTAAAAAAGTGATCCCAGTCAAACCAACCGGTGGTGTGATAAAAATTATTTTCCCTCGTCTGCCGCTCAATGCCGGCCTTTATCAAGTTACTATCTTTGCTGATGACCAGGGTAAAATTGTTGATTGGGTCAAAGGGGCCGGGCAATTTAATGTTTTGCCTGGAGATTTTTACCCCTCCGGGCAATTGCCGGCCCAAGGCTCCCTGCTCTTAGATTACGATTTTACTCATGACTAAATACATAAAATATTCAATCAAGACTTTGGCTTTTTTTACTGGATTATTTTTTTATAGCCTAGTCCATCCTAACCAGCTAAAATATTTGTGGTTGAGTGTGAGACAAAATAATAAAAACATTTGCCTCGAGCAAGAACTGCCATGGTTTACCTACGGTGCCATTAATTGGCTAGAAAAAAATATGCCGCCACAAGCCAAGATTTTTGAGTGGGGCTCTGGTGGCTCAACTCTATTTTTTGCTCGCCGGTCAAGCTCAGTTGTGACAATAGAAAATAACCCTGATTGGTATAATAAAATTAATCAAATAATAAAAAACGAGAATATCACTAATGGCGAGCTTAAATTGATGTCGGTCAATCAACCAAGCAATTATGTAAAAGCGATCGATCAGTATGGAGACCGTTATTTTGATTTGATTAGTGTTGACGGTTCAGAACGGAACGATTGTTTGATTAAAGCCCAAGCCAAGCTAAAACCCGGTGGTTATTTAATTCTTGATAACGCGGAGCGGCCTGACTACCAGATTGGTATAAGTAGTTTGGCTAGTTGGTGGCGGCAAGATTTTTACGGCCCCGGACCATACAATCACTATTTTTGGCTGACCACAATTTTTACTAAACCTATTTAATTTATGACTCTCGCTCCGATTGCTCTCTTTGTTTACAATCGACCCGACCACACTCGTCGAACGGTTGAGACCTTGCAAAAAAATCTCTTAGCTAACGAGAGCGACTTATTTATTTTTTCGGACAATGCCAAGACTGACAAAGAGCAAGAAAAAGTAAACCGGGTGCAACAATATTTAAAAACTATTACCGGCTTTAAAACAGTAACGATTGTCGAACACCGAGAAAATTGGGGCTTGGCTAAATCAATTATTGCGGGCGTGACCGAGATCGTAAACAAGTTTGGTCGGATTATTGTGCTGGAGGATGATCTAGTCACTGCCCCCTACTTCCTAACTTTTATGAACGAGGCGCTCGAATTTTACCAGACGGAAGAAAAAGTCATCAGTGTTCATGGTTATATATATCCGGTCATGATGGAGCTACCGGAAACTTTTTTTGTTCAACATACGGCCAGTTGGGGCTGGGCCACCTGGGCTAGGGGGTGGCAAATGTTTGAGCCGAATGGCCAAAAATTGCTGGACCAATTGACCGAAAAAAACTTACTGGCTAAATTTAATTTTAATGGCGCCTACAACTTTGTTGGCATGCTCAAACGGCAAATTGCCGGCATTACTGACTCATGGGCTATTCGCTGGTCAGCCTCCAGTTTAGTCAACAATAAACTAAATCTCTACCCCCACCAGTCTTTAGTACAAAATATTGGCCAAGATGGTAGCGGCACCCACGGCGGTCAATCGAGCCAGTATCAAGTGATGTTAAGCCAATCTAAAATTGCCGTTGCTCAGATACCAATAGCGGTTAGCCCATTGGCGACGGCGGCTTTTACCAGTTTTTTTAGAAGTTTGCACCCCAGCCTAATCACTAGAATAAAATGGAAGTTAAATAGATTATGACCATCAACCTAGCTACTGTTTGCGACAAAAATTATTTAATCCGGGCCCTAACGATGTACCGTTCGGCCCGTCAGCAGATGCCCGACGTCAAAGTCTGGTTTATGTGTATGGACGAAGAGACCAAAAACCTGATTGATGGTCTAAAGCTGGAGGGAGTGGTGACTAAAAGGCCGGAGGAGATTAATGATCCCGAGCTAATGGCGGTAAAAAACACCCGGACAGCTGGTGAGTTTGCTATGACGACCAAGGCGGCCTGGCTTGAGTACATATTAAAGACGGGAACCGTAACGGATGGACAAGTCTTAGCTTTTGTTGATGCTGATATTTTTTTCTTCCAGTCCCTGGAGGAAATAACCACGACCATGCGCTTGGATCATAAGTCAATTGGTATTACCTCCCATCGTCTACCGGCCAGCGCCGAGGCCAAAGCCGAAAAGGTTGGTCCCTACAATTCGGGTTTTGAAATTTTTATTATTGCTAAGGAGTCACGAATCTGCCTCCGTGACTGGCGCCTGGACTGCCTTGATTGGTGCTATCTCAAACCTGCTCCCGGCGGGGTGGGTGATCAACGCTACTTAACCTACTGGCCGAAGCGGTACCAAAGCGTTTACGACATCCCCCACAAGGGGGTTAATGCCGGTAGCTGGAACTTGCCTTACTTTAAATTGGGCCTGGTGTCTGGTCGGTGGCAGATGGACGATGACCCCTTAATTTGTTATCATTTCCATCGCATCCAGTTTTATACCATCGGTGACCAAGTTAAAGCCGTACCAATATATCTTTTTAATCCTGATTTGTATCAACTATACATGAGAGAGTTGGCCAGAAGTTGGGCTGAGGTCCGAAAAATTAGGCCTGATTGGTCAGCCGGTTTTGTGACTAAACCTAAGACACTTCGATTTATTAAACAGTTTGTCGAACGGCAGTTAAAAAATATTCTAATAAACAAATAATATGGACAAGCTAAATCGAAAACTGACCGAGTTTGTTAAAGCTCAAGGCCATCGGCTAACGCCGGAGGTGGCCAGTGGCGTTGAGCAACTGGCCGAACTAATTGCCGCCGAAGAGACAGCGGATGTGGAACCAGTCTTAAAGTGGCTGGCGGCTAAGCGCGCCGCCCATAAGAATGTGGTGGAAGAGGTAGGGATTAAAGATTTAGACAAATGGCAAGTCCATCCCGAGACCGGCAATTTACACCATGATTCGGGAAAGTTTTTTTCCATTATCGGCCTTAGGGTGACGGGGGCCAAGGGACGTGAGGTAGTCTCCTGGACTCAGCCAGTGATCAAGCAACATGAGTGCGGCACTTTAGGCATTTTGCGGAAAAAAATAAATGGCGTTATGCACTATTTGCTCTACGCCAAGTTTGAGCCGGGTAGCATCATCAATCCTCAACTCTCTCCCACTCTCCAGGCCACCTTTAGCAATCTGCAATTAGCGCATGGCGGCAAAAAGCCCTTGTTTACGGAATATTTTGAAGATAATAATAAAAGTAAGACCATTGTCTCGGTGATCCACGTCGAAGATCCTAGTCGATTTTATTTAAAGACTAATCGCTGCATTATTGTAGAGCTGCCAGAGGAGGAGGAGTTGGAGGTGCCCGAAGATTTTATTTGGTTGACCCTGCCCCAAATCAAAAAACTCTTGAAGGTTGATCATGCTGTCAACGCCTTGGCTCGGGCCGTTTTGGGTAGTTTGTAAAATCAAACTATTTCTTCCAGCACAACCAAGCGTTTTTCTTTGGCCGAAATTCTAACCGCCTCTAAGACTTTGGCTTGGGCCAAAATCTGATTGTACATTTTATTAATTTTTTTTGATTGTTTTTCTCGATTCAAAATGGTATCGCAAAAATCGGCCATGATTAGTTCGAAGTGGTTGGCCGGGGGCAGATCAAGGTTAGTTATTGTTTGTTGGTTATTAATATTTGTGATGAATTCAATTTGTGGCTTCATATCTGACGGGATGGTATAGGCCCGATCAACATTGATCAGACCCCGACTACCCCAAACTGAATAATTATTTTGGTAAACAGCATCAAAATTAAAAGCGACCTGGGCCACGAGGCCAGCCGCAAAGTCTAACTCGGCCGCCCCTCGCATATCGACGCCTCGACTTTGGTCGTAATCAAGATTGGCCATCACGGTCACTGGTTCACAGCCTAAAATCTTTCGAGCCATAAAAATGGTATAGGCACCAGCATCGTTCAGACATCCACCCCCTAAGGTTTTGTCGTATCTAAAATTATCAGGGGCCAGCAAAGGAAAACCAAAGTAGCCCCTAAACACAGCGGGAGTTCCAATCCCCCCCTCTTTGATCAGGTCTAAAACCTTTTGGTGTTGGGGATGGTAGTCGCACATAAAATTCTCGTATAACACAACATTATTTTTTTGACAGTTTTTAACTATTTCTTTCGTCACGGTATAACTCTCGGCTAAAGATTTTTCAGAAATTACATGCTTACCGGCGACCGCCGCTTTAATTATCCACTCTTGATGTAAACCAATCGGCAGAGGCAGATAGAGAGCGTCAATTTCTGGGTCATTAATTAATTGATCGTAGGTTTGAGCTCTAGGAAGATTGAACTCTTTGGCCCAGGCGGTGGCTTTGGCCGGATCACGACTAGCAATACTCACTACCTCAACATTCTGGAGCAGACGCAAAGCGGGCAAGCCAGAGCGCCGGGCAATATTGGCACAACCCATTATCCCGACTCTAACTTTTTGGCCCATATTTTTCTAAAAGTTTTTTTATAATTGGGTCTTGGTTAGTAATCAAATCTTTTGGTATGGCTGTTAAGGGGAAAAACTTCGCCGCCGCCCCTTCTTTAACATCACCGCTGAGCTTGACCAAATAGACTAGCGATAATTCGTGACCGCGTGGTGACTGTCCATAATGGCTGCCTCCTAAGCGCTCAAACCAATCAAAAAATTCTGGTTTGGTAACTGGCATCTCCACCTCGGTTTCGAGTACACGCTCCAAAGTAGTGGTCACTGATTCGCTCGGTAAATGAACGCAACCCGGTAAATGCCAGCCAGTAAAAAACTTATCCGCCCGGTGGAGTAAGAAAACCTCTGGCCCATTCCCACCCGCTCTCATTACTACCACCTCAACGGGAATAGTCCCAAAGACTTGGCACCAAGCTTCAAAAACCGGTCGTGGTGCCGGCAGTCTGACTTTATACATCAATTCAACTAATTGTTGGCTTTCCGCTTCGGTCATGATTATTTTGCTAAGAGCGAGCGGTAGTAGTCGGCTGTAAGCGCTAGACCCTGATCGAGATTTACGCTTGGCCGGTAGCCCAAAATACTTTGGGCTTTAGTAATATCGATCATACTACCGGCCACATCACCCAAGCGTGGCGGTAAGTGGACTGGTTCAATATTTGTTTTTAAAATCTGATTAATCCGCCCGACCAAATCAAGCAGCGTTAGACCCTCACCGGAAGAAATATTGAAGACCTCACCCCAACCAGACTCGGCTCCAAGCGCCAGCAAATTTGCCTCGGCCACATCAGTGACAAAAACAAAATCTCTCATTTGCTGGCCATCACCAAGCAGAGTCGGTGCTTGCCCGGCTAACATTTGGGTCAAAAAAGTGGTCACGACCGGCACATAACTAGCGGCTGGATTTTGACCTGGACCATAAACATTGCCGTAACGTAGACCAATCGTTTTTAAGCCATACAAATCATAAAATAGTTTGGCGTAGAGCTCGACGGCATATTTTTGAACGCCGTAGGGAGAACGCGGTTCTGGTCGCAAGGTTTCGGTTTGAGGAGAAACTTGACTATTGCCATAAACCATCGTCGATGAGGCATAAATAACTCGATCAACGGCCGCATCGCGAGCAGCAACCAAGACCGAGAGTGCACCCGTCACATTAGCCTGATGCGAAGCCAGTGGATCTTTAACCGAGAGTGGGATCGGCGGCAAACCGCCCTGGTGGACCACCGCCCAAGCTCCGGCCAAAACTTCCCGCAGCTTATTTGTATCGCAAATATCAACCTCAGCTTTAGACAGCGCCACCACTTGGGCACCAGTTTTAGTCAAAGCTCGAACAATCTCTGAGCCAATAAAGCCGGTCGCGCCGGTGACAACAATTTTTTTATCTTTTAATTCGGCCATTAATAGGTTAAGCTTTAATTATAGATAAATGAATCCAATACGCAAACTAGTCAGATTGATTGGCCTTGACCTCCATCGTTATTATCCGACGCCCGAAAAACTGGTCTGGCTCAAGCAGTTTAAAATAAAAACCGTCATTGATGTGGGCGCTAATGTTGGCCAGTTTGCGGCCGAGGTCAGGCAACTTTTGCCCCTGGCCAAAATATATTCTTTTGAACCAATTGCCAGCTGCTACCAAGAGCTAGTCAGCAATTTTAAATCTGACAATAACTTCCAAGCCTATAATTTTGCTCTCGGTGATAAAAACGAAACTAGCACCATCAACAAAAGCACTTATACTCTGAGTTCGTCGCTATTGCCAATGGCCGAGCGGCACCAGGCCGCCTTTCCTCACACCCGCGACTCTAGGCCAGAACAAATAACCGTTAAAAGATTAGATGACGCTTTAGCCAACGAAAAATTAAATAAAAATCTCCTGATTAAAATTGATACCCAGGGCTACGAGGATAAGGTCATCGCCGGCGGGGAGAAAATATTAAGCCAAGCTAGAGTTTTAATTGTCGAAACTTCTTTTGTGGAATTATATGGGGGGCAAGAACTATTTGCCGATATTTATTCTCGTCTAACCCGATTGGGCTTTACCTACCATGGAGCCCTCCACCAAAAACTCGATCAAACGACTGGTGAAATTTTGTTTGAAGACTCGTGGT
>CAZMXZ010000022.1:0-3479 GCA_964570405.1 uncultured Candidatus Saccharibacteria bacterium
GCCAGATCCTCGGGGGACAGGCTTTTGAGGAGTTGTGCTACTTCTGCGGCATGGTCGGCTCGACTCTTTAGTCGAGCGCGCTGATCACAGCAAGAATTGATCATAATGGATGGCCCTCTTTTATTTTTATTTGGAATCTGTCCTCGATCCATAAGTAGATTACCACGCTAAAGACTAAAAGGGAAGGGCTTGGGGAAAACTAGTCTATGTCGCACAAGATACCTTTTGCGACATTACCTTTGGGTGGTCCGCTCCCCTCTAGTCAAACTCTAAAAAAATGGCAGACTCAAGATGCCTGCCATTTTTGATTCCCTATCAAGTAGTAGCTAACCAGCTTGCCCAATCGCCTTTCCAGTCGGATGCGCAATTTACGATTCCGGAGCATCGCCTGATCGCGGCTTGGACTCCCCTCTTGAGTCTCTAAAAATTGGAGTTCAGCCGTAACCATTTTTATCTTGGCTCGCAAGTCGCTCGCCTGATTGAGAATCTTGTACCGTGGGACACCAAGCCAATATTCTTGGAGGTATTCCCAAACTTCAGTTGTAAGGTTCATTGGTTAAACCTCCGATCTAAACCTAGTCTAAACTTTTTAGTCAAAAAAATAAACCCCCGCTAGACTAGCCAGGGGCCTTAGATCATCGACAAGATGATCTCGTAAAGATGGGCGTGAGAATCGGCAATTATGTCGGCTCTGGCGGCTTGGTGAGCAATCCGATCAGCGTGTGGCCCGACTAAGCCAATGGTTGTGACTCCGGCCAATCGGCCCTCGATGATATCACTCGTCATATCTCCGATAAAAACTACGCGGTGATGATCATCAGGCGGAATACCAAACCGTTCACAGACCCTCTTAATGACGGGAGCCTTGTGCGGTTCGCCACCATCAATAACGGTGAAGTATTGGGAGAGGCCAAAGTGCTTGAGCTTAAGCTCGGTGCAATCGTTACTAGCCGAACTGATTACTCCTAAGGGTAAATTGGTCTGCTGTAACTTGGCCAAACAGTCAGACATCCCAGCGTAGCTGGTCATCAGTGACAGATCCTTGAACTTTCGACAAAAGACTGACCACAGCTCACTTTCTGGCATGGTGATCCCGTTTTCGCGAAAGTAATTGATAAATGGTTGTTTAACTTGCTCTCGGTAAACAGCGTAGGTTGGTGTTGGTAAACCAGCGGCCGTAAAGACGTCGCAGGCGCCGCCAAAACTGGCAAGGTCCGAGTTGACAAGGACTAGGTCACAATCCCAAAGGATTGCCTTGATGTAGGTCATGACCTACCTCCTTCTTTTCAAGATCAATTTTCTTTTTAAATATTATCACCACTTTCCCCCTCTGTCAATTAAAAAGCCCAATCACTGGTCGAGTTTTTTAATTTTTGTCCCAACAGGGACGGGACCAGTCCCAGGCTCGCGTGCCATAATTTTTGAGGAGCCAGATAGCATAACCCACGTTCCCTTCGGCCGTGCTGATGTCGTAGCCGAGGGCCTGACTTTTGGCCAAATGGAAGTGACGGTTAATCTGGAAGACGCCGATATCGGACGGGTTAACCTTACCGAGGCGGACCGAGCCGTCGTTGTTGAAATGTTTGAGACTAGATTCACAAAAAGCAATACCCAAGGCCAAGTCGGGATCCACCCCTGCCTCGTGACTAGCTTTTTTAATTAGGGCCGGTAATTCCTTGGTCTGATTATCCAGACTAATAACAATCTCGGTGGGAGCCGAGCTTTGGGCCAAAGTGGTACTAGCCAGTAAATCAGGAGTCAGTCCAATACCACCGCTGGCAATGAGGCTTGCCAAGCCTATTTGTAAAAACGCTAAGATAAGGTTTTAGTTAAGATTAAGGGTGCTGCCTAAACAAAAAAAGCCTTAATTGGCAACACTTTCTACATCTTAACATACCCCCGGGCTTTTTGCAATAGGGCTAGGATCCAGATCTTGGCCGCCTCCCAACCGGTCTTAACCAGGCCCCAAAGATAGGCCCAGTTCTCCTTACCCGTTGGGGATTGGAAAACGGTCTTTAAACTGATGCCAAGGGCGCTCAAAATGACAATGATGGCGATAATTAGGACCAGTAACTGGATAAAACCCTTACTTTTCATTCCCCCAATTATACTACCGAGCGGTGAGGTACGACAGTGGGTTGAGGTAACTCTCGTAGGAGGCCAGTGGCATGGTGTAGACGCCACAGCCAGGGACGTGGCTCTGGTAAGTGCTGATCTCGACCCCTTGACTGGCAACCACCCCAAAGTGGAGATGTGGCCCAGTGGCATAACCAGTTTGACCGGTGTAGCCGATTACCTGTCCTTGAGTGATCGCTTGACCAGCCGCAACTTTTTGGAGTGAGAGGTGGCCATAAAGTGTCGAGAGCCCAAGACCGGTGTGATTGAGCATGATCCACTTACCATAAGAGGCACCACGGCAGGTTGGGTCAGTATCACCCACACCGGCTACTGTCCCATCAGCTGGGGCCAAAACTGGTGTGCCAATCGGGGCGGCCAAGTCAATGCCGTTGTGGCCCTTGCCTTTGTAGATAATGGGATTGCTCATAGCAAAACTAGTGTTGCCAAAATATTGGGTAATGACCACCTTAGCCAAGGGCCAGGCCAAGACGCCCGAACCAACGCCAGGCAAAAGCCCTTTGTTGATGTTTGTTTTTAAGTTCGCTTCTAGTTTATTGATTTCGGCCTGGACTTGGGCTTTGCGGGCCTGACTAGCAGCCAATAACTTTTGGTAATTAGATTCTTGATCTTTGGTGTCGGCCAAAAGTTTGGCTTTGGCTACTTGGTTTTGGGCAGCAATTTTTTGCTGATCGGTGAGACGACTAGTTAAAACAGTTAAATTATTTTTTTCTTGAGTGGTGGCGTCTTGCTTGACCTCAAGGCTCGCCGTCAAGTCGTGGAGTTGATTAATATTTTGTTGGACGCTCGATTGGAGCCGGCGGAAGCGGCCGATCTCGACTAACCCATCACTCAAATTCTCTTGGGCCAAAAAAGCCAGGGCCGGATCGGCTTGCTCCAAGCGATTGAGCTCGCGCAGGGTCTCGGCTAGGTGGTCTTGGCTGGTACCAATCTCGGTCTTTTTTTGACCAATCTCTAGACCCAATTTTTTTAGATTGGCAGTGGCGGCCGCAATTTTTTTTTGAGTGATGGCCAATTGATCGGTTAACTGCTTCTTCATCAAATCTAGTTTGGCAATCTCAGACTGCAAGCTACCAGCTGTTTTTTGTTTGGTCGCAATTTGGTTTTGGTAGTTGGCAATCTCGGCTTCCAGTTTGGCAATCTCAGCTTGGTAGCTCGTCATCTGCCCTTGCAACTGGTCCACCGTTTGAGCCTGGGCCACAAAACTGCCAGTCATCAATAATGAAGTGCCGGCAATAATTAGGCTTAAACTATAAATTTTCAGCATGAGAGATTCGGTCTAAAGTTTCTTTTTTGCCCAACAGGGCGGCAATGGTAAAAGGATCAGGTGACTGCTCCCGGCC
>CAZMXZ010000022.1:3489-7307 GCA_964570405.1 uncultured Candidatus Saccharibacteria bacterium
ATAGCACTTCTCCCCGACCATGCTCGGTGGCGTAATCCCAGAGGGCAGTCTTTAAACTCTCTTTGCCCCAGTCTTTATTAGATATTTTCTCTAGCATTTCTGCTACTACTTTTAAATGCTTGGTGGTTTTTAATAAGGCTGACGGATAATTGGGCACTTTATCAAGATAGTCAAATTCCCCTGATTCGATTAGTTCTTTAGCTTCAGCAAAATTTGATACTCGATCTTGCAAAAGAGGCGCAATCTTGGACGTGAGAAGTTGGACGTGAGAAGTTGGATTACCCCACCACTCGAGCAAACGTTTTTCAAAATCTTGACTGGTCAAACGCTTGATGTGAGCGCGGTTGAGGGCGTCAAGTTTTTTGTGGTCAAAAACCGCACCTCCTTTTTGGACGGCTGGTAGATCAAAAGCTTTCACAATCTCCTCGAGGCTTAAAACTTCCTCCGCTTCCGCCCCGCCAGTGACTTGCGGTGACCAACCAAGGAGGGCGAGGAAGTTGACCATCGCCTCCGAGAAGTAACCTTCACTACGATAATCTGAGAGAGCGGTGGCGCCCGAACGCTTGGACATTTTGGTTCGATCGGCGTTTAGAATTAACGGGATGTGAGCATAGAGTGGCGGCTCGGCCCCCAGGGCTTGGTAAAGCAAGATTTGCCGCGGGGTGTTAGAAATATGATCTTCGCCTCGGATAATGTGTGTTACGGCCATCAGCATATCGTCAACCACGTTAGTAAAATGGAACAGTGGCTCGTCTAGACTTTTGGCGACAATAAAATCATGTAAATCAGTGGTATCAATCACCACTTCGCCTCGGATCAAATCATGAAAGGCGATTTTTTTGTTGGGGTTTCTAAATCTAATTACTTCGTCTCTATCCCCTGCTTTCTCGACTTTTTCTTTTGACAAATAAATTTTATCTTCGGCCAAAAGTTTTTCTAAATATTCACGATAAATTTTTGTTCGTTCTGATTGCCGGAACATCTCATCATAACCAATGCCTAACCACTCGAGACTCTCTAGAATATTCTTCTCATATTCTTGTTTAGACCGCTCTTTATCCGTATCTTCAATACGTAATATAAATTTCCCACTATGGTGCTTGGCAAACAAGTAATTAAACAAAGCCGTTCGGGCCGTGCCAATGTGCAACTTCCCGGTCGGGCTCGGAGCAATCCGAACGACTGGTTTTTGAGCATTCATTAGGTAATTATATCAGACCGCAAATCAGCCTAAAATAAGACCATTTTACTACTTGACTTTTATCCATTAAGTATGCTATAATGGATCTAGAAAGTGAGGACATAATCTTGTTACGAAAACTCATTACCATCGTGGTAATTCTAGTAGTCGGGTCTGTGGTCGTGGTGTTACTCGATGCTGCTATTGGCATTGAGTATGCCAAGGGAGTCTCGCCATTCGCTAGAGTTGCTCACAATGTTGTATGGCTAGCGTGGGGAGTTATCACGGGACACATTGTGCTTAATAAATGATAAACTTTGGTACATAGCGCACGACTGTTCATTCAGTACGGCGCTTTTTTTGTTTACGATCCATGAGAGAGGCCAACAGTTAGGAGTTCTTGGGCCAGGAGCGGCGCAGCATCGGGGCGGGCAAACTTTTTAGCTGCCTCTCCCATCTCGGCTCGTAATCCTGGATTAGCAATTAATCTTTTGATCTCGGCCAAGAGGACTGATGGGGTCAAATTAACTTCTTCAATCACCACGGCGGCACCAGAGCGAGCATAAGTAAAGGCGTTGGTCCGCTGATCATGGGCCACCTCTTCTGGAATCGGGATGATGATTGATGGCTTCCCCCACTGGGCAATTTCAAAAATCAGTCCCGCCCCAGCCCGCGAGATGATGAGATCGGCCGCTCCCGCTGCCATCCGCAAAGCTGATTCGTTAAGAAAATCAAAAAGTTTGTAGTGCGGATTCTGGCCGCCACCCAGTAAAATAATGCTCAATCTTTTTTCCACCTCTTTTAAATTATTTTTGCCGACCTGATGGATAATTTGATAATCCGTCAAAAGTTGCGGCGACCAGTCTACCACCACATCATTAATCCGCTGCGCCCCCAGTGATCCGCCAACAATAAAAATGACGGGGATGTTAGCATCAAGTTTTAAAAATTCGCGAGCTCCTTGTGGCACCGGCACCAAGAGCTCTTGCCGCATCGGATTGCCAATCAGAGCTGTCTTCTCGGCCGGGAAGTAGGCGGCTGCACTCTCATAAGCAATACCGATCCGATAGGCAAACTTGCCCGACCACTGATTGACCCGGCTCGGCTTAGAATCAGACTCGTGGATGATAATGGGAATACGCAAGAGACGAGCAGCAAAGACGGTGGGGAAGGCGGCATAACCACCTTTGCTAAAAACAACGTCGGGGTAAATCATAAAGACTTTTCCCAAAGCTACGATCATGCCCCAAGCAATTTTAAAATAATCTAAAAAATTGAGGAGTGAAAAGTAGCGCCGCATTTTACCGGCCGGAATGTGCACCCATTCGATCCCGTTATCAAACAAAGCTCGCGACTCGTAAGGGTCGGGACCCAAATAATAAAGTTTGGGCGGGACCAACTTTTGCTCGGCCACAATCTGCCGGATCGATTGCGCCACGGCGATGATGGGGTAAAAATGCCCACCTGTTCCCCCACCAGTAAAAACAATTTTCATTACTTAAAGTATAACAAATTAATGTTTAGAAATATTGAGGAGGATGCCCACCTCAAGGAGGGCCAAGAGCAACGCCGAGCCGCCTTGACTAATAAAGACGAGCGGCGTGCCGGTGACAGGGATTAGTCCCATCATGGCTGCCATGTTGACGAAGGATTGTGTGACGATGAGCATCACCAGGCCAACGGCCAATAGTTTCCCAAACGGATCAGTCAGGCGGGCGGCCACGCGCAGGCCGGCGAGAGCAAAAAGAATAAATAATATAACCAAGGTACTAGATCCAATCAGACCAAACTCTTCGGCCTCGACGGCAAAGATGGAATCCCCCACTGGTTCGGGCAAAAAATTAAATTTTTGAACACTTTGACCAAAACCGCGGCCAAATATGCCACCTGAGCCAATTGCGATTAAAGCCTGATTGATTTGGTAGGAGGCGCCTTGCTGATCGGCCTCGGGATTAAAAAAAGTGACGATCCGTGATTTTAAATATGGTCGAGCAAGTACCAGAGGCACAATCACCGCCAAACCGAGTAAAGCTAAGAACAAAAAATGCCGCCACTTCCCACCGGCGACCAAAAACATTGCCGTGCCAGTGATGGCGATGATCATTAGGCTACTGGTATTCGGCTGCTTGAGCAAAACTGCCGCCACGATCCCGAGCAAAACTAAATAAGGCACCAGGCCCAGTTTAATCGTTGCCACCCGCGACTTGATGTGAGCCAACCAAGCGGCAAAAAATACCACAAAACTAAATTTTAATAGTTCAGCTGGCTGGAAAGTATAATGCCAAATGATAATCCAGCGCCGGGCCCCGCCCGAGGCAAACCCAATCCCTGGCACAAACACCAGCAAAGTCAAAAGCAAACTAAAAATGAAGAGCGGCCAGGCTATGCGATCCCAATTTTTGTACGGCCAACTGGCGGCTAAGACTAAAACGAGGAGACCAACCAAAAGGACGATCAATTGCTTGATGGCAATCAGGGTAAAGTTACCACCAGTCCGGCTCAATAGTCCAAGCGAGGCCGAGGAAAAAATAAAACCGCCAGCAATAACTAAAATAATTGTGGTGATGAGGAGCAAACCATCAGCTCGAGCGCGATCTAATCTCATTTAGTTAAAAGAGTGATGATCAGTCCCACAATC
>CAZMXZ010000023.1:0-6805 GCA_964570405.1 uncultured Candidatus Saccharibacteria bacterium
TTTGGGAAAACCGCGATCGGCTGCCGGAAGAATTGAGGCAGTATGTCCTCACCTTCGACGGTGTCGTCCTGGAAAGCCCGGTCGGCAGCCGCTGTGTGCTGTACCTCAGCTGGCACGGCAGTCAGTGGTACTGGTACTGCCGCTGGCTCGGCCACGAGTTCGTTAGTTGCTACCGGTCGGTGCTCCTCGCTATATAGTCCGACCTTTATCCCGCTCGAGTTTGGATCAATCCAGACAACGGCGGGTTTTTTATTTAAAACAAATTTTCCGGCTCTACGTCAATGGTGATGTTTGGGGGAAGAGACCGTAAGAGTTCGACCACCTCGGCAATCGGCCACTCTTGGCGCGGGATTTTTAAAATTAAATTGATGCGACTGTAGCGACCAAGGCGGGAGGGGGAACCGGGAAAGATGTGAGTTAGGATATTAGGCACTTGGGATTTTAGGCGGTTAGCCAAATTGAGAGTGTCTTTTTTGATTTTGTCGAGTGGACCTAAGAAAGTAATTTTGACTAAAACGGTAAACGGCGGGTAACCATACTTTTCTCTTTCTTTTAATTCTTGGCTCCTGAACTTTTTATGATTGCCACTAGTTAACGCCTGGAAGACAGGGGAATCATAATTACGAGTGATTACAATTAATTTTTTGCCTAAATGGGTGAGATTGGTTAGGCGCTCTAGTAACCGCTCATTAATTTGATAATCGGGCAGGGCCAAGAGTGAGTCGGCCCCGGTTACTATTACCGTCTCAACTTTTTTGTTTAGGTAGGGGACGACCAACTCGGTACCAATTAAAACATCGTCGGAACTTTTCAAAAATCTCTCAACTTTTTCTTTGATTATTTTTTTACTTTTAATGTTATCTTTATCAATCACTATTGGCTTAAAGTCTTTCAATTCCATTTCTAATTTTTCCGTTCCATGGCCACCCAAGCTTAGGCGCCAACTGCCACAATGGCCGCAAACATCCTTTGGTTCTGACCGAGCCCCGCACTTGTGGCACAAATAAAATCTTTTATTGTTGATGTCATGTAAAACAACTGGCGTATCACACTTGGTGCAGGTCACCACCATGCCGCAATCGCGACAGGTCACGATTGGGGCCAAACCTTTGCGCGTGCTGTAGAAGAAAGTTCGGCCGTTAACTAATTTGGTTAGGTCCGGTTTTTGTTCCAAATCAATAATTTCAATTTTTGTTTTGGGGTCGGGCCGAGTTTCTTTTTTAGCAAACTCCCAACCCAACTCTTTGGTCATTATTTGGGCCACAATTTTAAAATCAAGAAAGGGCCGGACAAAATCTTTGTGATGGGGCGAGTTGGCTCGACGCTCAATATTGGCCGCAATCTCGGAGCCAGAAAATGGTCGGCCAGATTTAAGAATGATAGCTGGAACCAGGCGGTAGATAATCAAACCAAGCGGTACCGCGAACCAGTCAGCCACCTTCCCGGCAGCCAAAACAAATTTGGCTGGTAAAACAATACTTTCCTGACCAGTTTTAAGCTTGACTAGGGAGAAGTGGGAAGCTTTGAGCGTGGCTTTAAGCTCGCTGGCCCCCGTTACTTTGACCACTAAGGCCCGGACGGGTTTACCTCGGAGGGGGACTGTCACAACGCTACCAAGAGTTGGTGACACCGGCGAAAAATATGACAGTTCGCTGGGTCCTCTGGCGCGGGTTAGAAGGGAAACGGTAATAACATTCATTGCTCCAGTATAGTCCTTAAGTTATTATTATAGTAATGACTTTAATTCGCCCACTCGGCGGCTTATTGGTGGTACTTATGGTACTGACGATAATGGTTGTACCCTGGCAGCAATTACCAGGCGCCACAAATAACTTGAGCCATCAAGTTTTAACCGCCGCCACCGTTACTACCACCAATAATCTGGTGACCACGAGCTGGACGCGGGGACTCGTTACCGGCTGGTACTATTTTGTGGTCTGGGTAAAGTACGCACTCCAGACCATCCGTGATCGGTGGCTGGCCTGGTGGCAAGATAAGAGTCAGACCGTTACAACCACTAGTCGAGTCGTGATCAGGCAGGGCACGAGCACGGTGGCGGTTGATCTCACCCCTCAGGTCCAGGCGTTAATTAAAAGTGAAATTGAGCGCCAGTTAGCCGAGCAAAATGGAGCCAGTCCAGCATCGGCCACATCCACTACTACCGCTCCTACTAATAACACTAACCCCTCACCAAGTCAGACCTTACCGCCCGATGGTGGCCCGCCCGATCAAGGCTTGGTGGTCGTGCCAGCACCTGATGGGGTAACGAGCGAGGACTTGCAGCAAGCGATCCAGCAATCTTTTTCTGACCCGGTCAGTGTGACCTTTGACTCGTCTGGTCGCTCGGGTGAAATTGTGCCCCTCTTCAACCAGACTACCAACCGCCACTATTTGTTTGTTCTCACACCGCTCTCCACGCAATGATTTGGGCCAAAATATTTAAATTTTTTTCACTCGCTCTCGGCTTGGCTTTAGTTTTTGGACCGAGCGCGACGGTTTGGGCGGCCGTCGCCTCCAGTCCGCACTATCAAATGGAGTTTGATAGTCTCAACTTTGGTGGTGGCTACTCTAACTCGACCAATTACACGATGCAAGATACCGGTGGTGAGGTTGGCACTGGCTACTCCAATTCGGCCAACAACACCATCCACGCTGGTTACCAGCAAAGTAGCCCCGTTTCAAGTGTACCGGGATGTACTGATCCAAACGCTAACAACTATAATTCTTCAGCTACTATTAATGATGGTAGCTGTACCTATGGTCATAATGGAGGGGGTGGTAACCCGCCGAGTTGTGAGGCTATCAATGTTTCTAATTTTTCTGCTGCTTATCAAACGAGCAATAAGCAAGTTAATTTAAATTGGGTTAATTCTAATTCGGGAACATCAACTCTTGATGAAATAATAGTCGTGCGGCAAGCCGGGGCGATTCCTAATAATCAAACCGATGGTCAAATAATCTATCAAGGTACTGGGCAAAGTAGTATTGATGCAGCGATCACGGCTGGAGTTACATATTTTTATGCTGCTTTTGCCCGCTTTACTTTAACTAATACAGACTGCTGGTCATCGGGCGCGATCGCCAGTGCCTCGATCCCGCCGGCCAAGTGTGTTGGTATTGATTGCTTCCCGCCCTGTGAGGAGACTAAGACTTGTGTGGCCACCAGCACGACTGGCGAAATTATCATTAAACAACCGGGGCTTCCCGATCAAATTTTCCACAACGGTTCCGAATTGCAAATCCAGGGTGACCTACCAGTGATGATCTGGATGGACGTGGGTCGGGCCCCACCGGGTCTAAAAACAATTCTTGTTACCCTCATTGATCCCAACAATCCCAAGTTGAGTTTGGCCTTTTTGCTCCGTCTCAATGATGCGGGTACGGCCTACACCGCGATCGTTGGCCCTCTCCACCGGGGTGGCTTTTACCCCACCAAGATAAATATTTTAGATTATGACAATCAACGATTGGAAGGTATCCAGGGTAAGCTCTATATTGCCAGCGCCGCTCTTTTGCCACTTTTACCACCCCTTATTATCCCACCGGTTTTGGTACCACCACCGGCTGTTACCCATACCGTTTTAAGTGGCCTGGCAATCACGGGCCTAGTGCCTGTTTTAGTCAGTCTGACCCAAATCACTTCTGTTTATGAATTGATCCTGGCCCTGTGGGGTTGGCTCAATGGACTGCTCGCCTTGGTTGGTCTCCGCAAGCGGCGGCCACCATGGGGCGTGGTCTATGATGCTGTTACCAAGCGGCCAATCGACCCGGCCTTGGTGACCGTCTGGCAAGGCGAGCGTCAAGTGGCCAGTGCCATCACTGATCTTGATGGTCGTTACGGCTTTATTTTGCCAACGGGTGTCTACACCATTAGAGCCGGTAAAAATCATTACCGATTCCCGTCCCAAGTTTTGGCCGGGAGGAGTCATGATGAAGTTTATGACAACCTTTATTTTGGTGGACCAGTCGAGGCGGAGCCGGTGGCCCCCATCACGCGCAACATCCCGCTTGATCCACTTAACTTTGATTGGAATGAGTATGTTAAGAGGCGAGCTGATCTCTTCCGCTTTTACTCGCAGCGGGAATTAACTATCCGGCGGGTATTAAATACCATTTTTTACTGCGGCTTTGCCTTAGCCTCGCTTAACTTATTGTGGTGGCCGGGCAAGGGCAACTTGGCCGTGGTTGTTATTTACTGCCTAATCTTAGTTATTAGTCTGTGGCGATCATGGAAATATAAATTGGTCCGGGTCCGGCGAGCCAGTGGTGGGGTGGTGCCCTACGCCCTGGTCCGGGTCTACCTGGCCGGTCTCAATCAAGAAATTAAGACGGTGGTGACTGATGATCGCGGACGCTTTTATCTCTTGCTCCGCCCCGGCATTTATACTCTAGCGGTGGAAGAGAAGCAGTCCGATGGCAGCTACCACAGGCTTTACCAGTCGCTCCCGCTTGATATTAAATCAGGTATTTTAGATCACGACTTGATTGTTTAGTCGCCGCTCCTCATAATGGGCGGGTGATGCCAGTTTGGGGTAAAAAATTGGGAATCGATTTAGGCACGGCGAACACTTTGGTCTTTGTGCCAGGGGTTGGGATTGTTTTAAATGAGCCCTCGGTGGTGGCCATTTCGGAACGGGATAATAAAATTTTAGCCGTTGGTGCTGAAGCGAAAGAGATGGTTGGTAAAACACCGGACGAAATAATGGCCTATCGGCCACTTAAAGATGGAGTGATCGCTGACTACCGCGTAACGGAAGCGATGCTCCGTTATTTTATTGGTAAGGCTCTTGGGCGGTGGAACTTGTTTAAGCCCGATGTGATGATCTCGGTGCCGGCCGGAGTGACCTCGACCGAGCGCCGAGCAGTGATTGAAGCGGCGATGCGAGCGGGCGCCAAGAATGCTTACGTGGTTAAGGAACCGGTCCTAGCCGCCATCGGTGCTGGTGTCCCAATTTATGAACCGCAGGGCCACATGATTGTTGATATTGGTGGCGGCACGACTGATGTGGCTGTCATTTCGCTCGGTGGGATTGTGGCCTCTACTTCTGTCAAACATGCGGGTAACAAAATTGATCAGGCGATTGTGGATTATGTTAAGCGCAATTTTAGTTTGACAATTGGAGAGCGGATGGCCGAAGTGGTCAAAATTTCGATCGGTGCCGCCCTACCTCTCACCGAGGAATTAGTCACCGCCATCCGCGGCCGGGACGTGCTCTCTGGCTTGCCGCGGTCGGTTACCCTCTCCACCAACGAACTGGTCAAAGCGATCGAACCAGAATTGAAGGAGATCATCCGAGCCATTCGCCACGTCTTCCAAGACACACCACCGGAACTAGCGGCCGACATTATTGATCAAGGCATCATTATGACCGGTGGCTCCTCCCAACTGCGGTCGCTACCGACCTTGGTGGCTAAGCGGACGGGAGTTAAAGCGGTCCTTGCCGATGAGGCCATCCTCTGTGTGGCTAAAGGCACCGGCGTCGCCCTTGAGCATCTCGATGTTTACAAGCGGAGCGTGATCACTAAGCGCTAATGGAGCAAATTTTTGAGGATTTTAAAAAGGGTCGGGCCCACCATGCCTATTTAATTGTTGGTGATCCAATCGCCGCCCAAACTAAACTTGAATCAGAGTTTAAAAAGTTTGGTCCCGATTTTTATCACCACGCCGCCAATCCCTGGAAGATTGATGATAGCCGGGAAATTAGGGCCACCGCCAGTCGCCACTCCCACTTGGGCACTGGGCAATATTTTGTTTTGGGTTTAACCCGACCAACCATCGAGGCCCAGAATGCCTTGCTCAAAACTTTAGAGGAACCAACGGCCCAAACTTATTTTTTTATTTTGGTTGAGTCAGAGCGTGGACTCTTGCCCACCCTCCGCTCACGCTGTTTGATAATTAACCAAACTGAAACCGAACTGGATCTGGCCCCAGCCAAAAAATTCTTGCAGCTGTCACCAACCGAAAGATTGGACTGGGTTAAAGATTATGAAGATCCCGAAAATTTAATCCAAGCTTTAACCAAACTAGTACCGATCTCTCGGTCCGGCCCACTCCTCATGGCCGAGAGGTGGTTGGCTCGTCCTGCCGCCGTCCCGCGTTTGATTTTGGAATATCTCTCGCTTATACTGGCTAAATATGACTTACAATCTGGCGCCGCTAAAAACCCGTCTAGCCGAGGTGAGCGGCTGGCTAAGTAATGAGTACAAAAGTTTGCGGACCGGTCGGGCCAGCCCCGCCGTTTTAGATGCCGTGATGGTAGATTCCTATGGCACGCGGTTGCCGCTTAAGCAAGTAGCGGCCATTGCTGTGGAAGATGCGGGGACCATCAGGGTCACACCGTGGGATAAGGGGCAAGTTAAAGCCATCGAGACGGCGGTCGCGGCGAGCAATCTTGGCCTCTCGGCCGTAGCTGATCAAAATGGTTTGCGGGTAGTTTTTCCTCAACTAACGACCGAGCGGCGGACGATGCTGGCCAAGGTGGTTAAAGATAAATTGGAAGAGGCCCGAGTTCGACTCCGAGCCGAGCGGGAAAAAGTCTGGCAAGAAATTCAGAAAGACGAAAAAGCCAAAAAAATTAATGAAGACGAAAAGTTTAAAGTCAAAGACGAATTACAAAAAATTATTGACACGGCCAATGATGACTTGGCCAGCCTGGCCGCCAAAAAAGAGGCCGAAATCATGGCCTAAAAATGACTCTGCTTTTACTGATCGTAATTTTGGCCATCCTGATTTTGGTCCACGAAGCGGGGCACTTTGTGGTGGCGCGGCTGGCCGGGATGTGGGTGGAGGAGTTTGGGATCGGCT
>CAZMXZ010000024.1:0-6777 GCA_964570405.1 uncultured Candidatus Saccharibacteria bacterium
TTTTAGCTTCTTGCAGAACTTTGGCGGCGGTCAGTTCAGCCTCCTCTAAGACTTTTTGGGCTTGGCCACGGGCCTCGAGGATCATCTGCTTGACCGTCATCTCCATCGAGCCTTTTTGGCCGAGGGTGACGAGCCAGCGGAGGAGGTAACCAATCACAATCCCGCCGACCCCCGCGCCGCCGGTGATGATAACAAAAGTAATTAGGTTCATAATCGTGAACCTATCCGATCGGACTCAATTTTCTGACGCCAAAAAACCTAAGATTTAGTTAGTTCTAAGATAAGAGTCAAGAGGCATAAGAAGGGGTGAGAGTCAGCCGGATAGGGAAGTTTAAAGGGTTAATAATAAAATAAGAAGATTAAGCTTATCCTAACACCGACCGATTTATTGTGCAAATTGTCTTACTATTGACTAAATAAGATATGTTTGCTATACTAACGGCAGAAGGTTGAAAAACCTTGACATACCAATACGAAACGAAAGGGACTGTCATGACGACTGCCCAAGAAGTACGACCGGCTACGCCCGGTCAGACCAAAGAAGTCGGAGCTACCCTGCTCCAGGCCATACCCGGCGATCTCGAGTTTGACGACGCCAAGGCCATCATTGGCCGCAAGAGCGAGGTGATTGAGGATTTGCAAAAGGTGCTGGCCAAATATTGTCCGCCGAAGCACCTCTTAAACCTCGATCTCTGGCGCCGAGTCTACGAGAAACTCGGTCTCAATGCCGATGAGCTCAATTCGCTCGCTGTTGAGGCAGTGGCTGGCCACTGGGATATCTACGTCCTCAAGGGCGTGACCCCCAATATGGTGGTCGAAGCTCTGAGGAAGATCGGTCTCGATGTCTACACCTATGTCGATGATCTCGACGCCGATGTGACCAAGAATGATCGTGACCCAGCCAGTGGCTCATACCACGTCCGAGTCAAGGCCGAAGTCGAGGCCAAGGAGCTGGCTGGCAAGTCTGCTAATGATCTCTCAAATGATAAGATCGGTGGCACAACCCTGCTCGAGTCGCTTCTTCTCTGGCTGGCCTACTACTTGGCCACCAAGAAGCATCTCGATGCCAAGCAGATCACTCTCTGCAGCGGCTCCCGGGACTCGGATGGCGATGTGCCGTTCGTGGACTGGTATCCCGGCCGCCGCCTGGTCTACGTCAGCTGGTGCGACGCCGGCCATCGCGATGGCCGCCTCTCGGCTCGGGCGGTTTCGTAACGCTTGATCCTCGCACCTTGAACACTTGGCTCGGTTAGCATCTCTTGCTAACCGAGCCTTCACTTTTTATACTAAATTTGGCTAATACAATCGGTTCCGAAAATTTTTCGGAATAACGATTTGCCAATAAATACGAAACTGCTTACCTTATGCTGGCGAGTTTTAGACTCCAAACAGAGCCCACAAGGATGGGTTAACCCAAATAAAGTTGTAAAACTTTTTTAGTGACTGGATGGCATGGGGTAATCACGAGCTCCCGGAACTCGAATGGCAATGTGCCGAACGTGAACTGGAATCCCGACAACCGCCAGGTCAACGTCAACTGGTACAACACCGACAATCGCAATGGCAACCTCTCGGCTCGAGAAGTTTTGGGCACAGGCGTCCTAGCTGGACGCCTTTTGCTTTACAAATTTGAGCCAACCCTGAGCCATCTTGGAAATAGTTTGAATGGTAGTGACCAACTCTAAATATTTTTAGTCATTAAACATTCTAATTTCGTTGCCGATTCTGACTAGCCTTTTTAAGACTTCAATTTTTACCGGCAATTTTTTTAAAATAATATATTTTTGTGTTTGATCGATTAAACCAGCTTCCAAACTTATTTCTAAACACTCCAGACACACCCCTTCAATCCTAACTTGCAGACCAAACCGATCGCGCTTGGGAATCTTCTTTCCTAATTCATACAACCGAACATATAATTGACTGATATGTTGGGCAATCGGCACCAAAACGTCTTGGGGGGGGGGTACTCTAGGCATGATTTTTTATTTGACCATATCGTTAGTCTAGAAAATCTTTTTCTGGCTTGGAAAGAATTTAGACGGGGTAAGCTGAAAAAGCAAGATGTCCAAATTTTTGAGTTTGACCTGGAGAATAATCTTTTCGATTTACAACAATCACTACTAAACAAAACTTATCGACCCGATCCTTACTTAGCCTTTTTTGTTTCTGATCCCAAAATTAGGCATATTCATAAGGCAGCGGTTCGGGACCGGGTTTTACACCAGGCCATTTTTAGGAAATTATATCACTTGTTTGACCAACACTTTATTTACGATTCTTACTCTTGCCGTCTCGGCAGAGGCACTCACCGAGGAGTCAGACGGTTGGCCAATTTTGCTCGTCGGTTGAGTCAAAATTATTCCCGTCCAGTTTATGCTTTAAAATGCGATATTAAAAAGTTTTTTGATGCCATTGACCAAAATATTTTACTTAATTTAATCAAACAAGAAATTGATGATACTGATGTTTTGTGGTCAGTTGCTCAAATTGTTGATAGTTTCCAAACTAGCCCGGGCAAAGGTTTGCCCCTGGGTAATGTTACAAGTCAGTTGTTTGCCAATATTTATTTGAATGAACTAGACCACTTTGTTAAACACAGTTTAAAAGAAAAGTTTTATTTACGTTATTGCGATGACTTTTTGGTTTTGCATAACGACCCGGAGTATTTGAAAAATTTAATTATCCCGATTGGTAACTTTTTAAGCCAGAATTTAGATTTATCTCTCCATCCTAAGAAAATCGAGATTAGAAAAATTAGTCAGGGGATTGATTTTTTAGGTTATGTAACGTTGCCTCACTATCGAGTTTTAAGAACCAAGACGAAAAAAAGAATTTTAAAAAGGCTGAGGCAATCTAATAGTTTGCCAAAAGTATCGTTGCCCTCTTATTTGGGCATGTTACAGCACTGCCGAGGGAATAAGCTGTCTAAAATACTTACTTTTTGGTTTTGATGATGTTGTCGATCAGGCCGTACTTTTTGGCCTCGTCGGCCGACATATAGAAGTCGCGGTCAATATCCTTCTCAATCTGTTCCACACTCTGGCCAGTATTTTTGGCCATAATTTTGATCAAATTTTCTTTTGTCTTTAAGATGTGTTTGGCCGTGATGGCAATATCACTGGCTTGACCCTCTGTGCCACCGAGTGGCTGGTGGATCATCATCTCGGCATTGGCCAAGGCCATCCGCTTGCCGCGGGTTCCGGCTGAGAGGACCCAAGCCCCACCCGAGGCGGCAATACCGACGCAGACGGTGGAGACATCAGGCTTAACATAGTTGATGGTATCCATGATGGCGAGTGTCGCTGCCACCGAGCCGCCGGGGGAATTGATGTAGAGAGTGATATCTTTTTTGGGGTCCTCTGATTCCAAAAACAGTAGTTGAGCAATAATAATGTTGGCCACATGGTCATCAATCGGACCACCCAAAAAGATTATTCGATCCTTGAGCAGGCGCGAATAAATATCGAAGGCACGCTCGCCAAACTGGGACTTTTCGATAACCGTTGGAATCAACATTTAGTTTAGAGTGATTTTTCTAGAGCCGGCAGGTTTTGGTCAGCGGTATTGGGATCTAAGCTGGCCGCTTCCGCTTTCAAGTCTCCGACAGAGTCAGAAGTTGGACTGGTGCTAGTGCCCATCTCGTCCGTGGTGGTGCTGGTGTAGGAACCGGGCAAGTTAGAATTATTGTGACGGGACCAAAAAACATAAATCCCTCCCACAATAATAATTAGGACCACGATCACAATCCCCCAAACCGGTCCTTTTTGTTCACCGCCATTCATTTGATTCATTTCGCCATTCATATGTTTAGCTTATAGCTTGTATAAATTAGCTTTTTAGTAAGTGAATTGTGTCGAGAATTTTAGTTTGGACATTTTTGAGAGCATCCTTAGCTTCTTTAGCGGCGGCCTTAATTGCCATCAGAGCCTCCTTGGGACTAGCGGCTTGGTAGGCGGTCTCAAGTTGAGCTTTGAGCGCATTAACCTTTGTTTTAGCATCAGCCAAAGCGGCTTTGGCCTCATCAAGTTTAGCTTGAGCGGCCGTGGTATCGGTCGAGGTCGAGTTAGTGCCAATCTTGGTGATGTGATTTTGGATCCGGTTGATTAGATTATCGAAGTGGTTGAGGAAAAAGTCATAGCGCTCTACCACGTGGCCAATCATCAAGCGCAGAACTTCTTTTTTGGGTCCCCGATTGGGCGTGCTGCTGGCCGTGGTAGTAGCGGGGGTGGTGCTAGCCGGGCGGCTAAACCAACCACGGATACCATGGCCTAAGCCGGCGGCATTAGTAAAATTAGGGCTTAAAATAAGGCTCAAAACAAGCACAAAAAATATGTATTTTTTCATATGTCGCTATTATAGTAATGACGCCACTAATAGTAAAGCCACGATGTTTAAGATCTTGATCATCGGGTTGATGGCCGGTCCGGCCGTATCTTTGTAGGGGTCGCCGACAGTATCGCCAGTGATGGCTGCCTTGTGAGCGTCGGAACCCTTACCACCAAAGTTTCCAGCCTCAATATATTTTTTAGCGTTATCCCAAGCGCCACCGCCAGAGGTCATAGAGAGAGCGAGGAAGAGGCCGGTGATGATGCTACCCACGAGGAGCCCGCCCAAAGCCAGCGGTCCAAACAAACGGGCGACAATAACAGGTGCCAAGAGGGGGATGAGGGCGGGCAAAATCATTTGACGAAGAGCGGCTGTCGTCACAATGTCGACGCACCGAGCATAATCTGGTTCGGCCTGCCCCTCAAAGAGACCAGTGATCTCTTTAAATTGCCGGCGGACCTCCTCCACCACTTTGGCGGCCGCTTTTCCTACCGCTTCCATTGAAAGGGCAGCAAAATAGTATGGTAAGAGACCGCCAATAAACAAACCAATGATCACTCGCGGATTACTAAGGGTAAAATCTAGAGCCTGGCCCGCGTTAGCAAACTCTTGAGCAAAGGAAGAGAAGAGGACAAGCGCGGCTAGTCCGGCCGAGCCAATGGCGTAGCCCTTGGTAACAGCTTTAGTGGTGTTGCCCACGGCGTCAAGAGCATCGGTCACACTCCGGACATCACTTGGGAGTCCGGCCATCTCAGCAATGCCGCCGGCGTTATCGGTAATGGGACCGTAAGCATCAATGGCCACGATCATCCCGGCCAAGGAGAGCATGCTCATGGCCGCAATCGCTACGCCGTAGAGGCTAGCAAAATGGTAAGAGGCAAAAATCCCCAGCACGATCACAATCGTCGGCCAAGCCGTCGCCTTCATTGAGACGGCCAGACCTTGGATGATGTTGGTGCCATGGCCAGAGGTAGAAGCAGCAGCAATGGATCGAACCGGACCCCAAGATTTGCTGGTGTAATAATCGGTAATCACAACGAGCGCGACTGTAATAATTAATCCGGTTAGGGCGGCGGCAAAAATATCGCCGGCCGGGTAAAGATTATTGTCGGCCATCATTAGGTTAGTCAGAGGGTAAAAGGCGAGAGCAGCCAAAACACCGGTGACGATGAGTCCTTGGTAGAGAGCGGCCATAATGGAACCTTTTTTGCCAATACGGACAAACCAAGTACCAACGATTGAGGCGATCATCGCCACCGCCCCTAAGGCTAGTGGGTAGAGAACGGCGGCACTAAAGCCTTTAAAAACTAAATCACCCAAGATCATGGCCGCCACGGCCGTGACGGCATAGGTCTCAAACAGGTCAGCGGCCATTCCCGCACAATCACCCACGTTATCGCCCACCAAGTCAGCAATCACACCGGGATTGCGGGGATCATCTTCGGGAATATTAGCTTCCACCTTACCCACCAAATCGGTGCCGACGTCGGCCGCTTTGGTATAAATGCCGCCACCGAGCCGGGCAAAGACGGAAATGAGGCTGGCCCCAAAAGCTAAACCAATTAAGGCAGCAGTTTGGTGAACAAAAAAGTAAAAACCACTAACGCCTAGAAGCGCTAACCCAACCACCAAGAGCCCAGTCACGGCGCCGCCTTGGAAAGCGAGCTTGAGAGCGGCTGGCAAACCACTTTTGGCTGCCTCGGCGGTTCGACTATTAGCTCGAACTGACACGTTCATCCCGATATAGCCAGCCAAGGCCGAAAAGCAGGCACCGACCACAAAGCCGAGCGCTGTGGCAAAGCCGATTTGCCACCAGAGCAAAACAAAAAGGATGACGGCAATGATCGAAATAGTTTTGTATTGACGATTAAGATAAGTTTTAGCACCCAAGGCAATCGCCGCCGCGATCTTTTGCATGGCCGGACTACCGGGGTCCTTGCCGAGGACCGATTTGGCCAAGGTTAGACCATAGACAAGAGTTAGAGCCGAAATCCCGATTGGTAGAAGTAGAAAATTATTCATAGTGTTAATGAAAATTAATTTTAATTATTCACTAGTTTCAACTTTTGGCTCTTTAACAGTAGTTGGAGCAGCCGGAGCGGCTGGTTCTTCGCCCGGTGGGGGGACAATATCAATCCGCCAGCCGGTCAATTTGGATGCCAGGCGAACATTTTGACCACCGCGACCAACCGCTAAGCTAAATTGATCTGGTTCCACCTCTAGCCGAGCCTGCTTTAACTCCTCGTCGAGGGTAACTTTTTGGACTTTGGCCGGACTAAGGGCGTGGGTAATAAAGGTCTCGGGATCAGCTGACCATTCAATAATATCAATCTTCTCACCGCCCAATTCATTAATGACGGTCGAGACGCGGGAACCGCGCTGGCCCACACACGAGCCAACCGGGTCGATGTTTGGGCTGCTCGAGGTCACCGCTAATTTGGTCCGGCC
>CAZMXZ010000025.1:0-6623 GCA_964570405.1 uncultured Candidatus Saccharibacteria bacterium
GAGATCTGCCCAATCTGTGCCGATTTGCGTCGTGATAGCTCGCTTCTAATGGTGATCGAAACGGATGTGGACCTTGAGGCGGTGGAGCGAGCTGGCGGCTACCGCGGCCGTTATTTTGTCCTTGGTGGTTTAGTGCCACTCCTTGGCAAGGGTTTTGGGTCAGTCCGGTTAGAGCAATTTAATCAGGCGGTGGCCAAAAAGATCTCGCCTGGTTTAAAAGAAGTGATCATTGCTCTGGCGGCCAGCCCTGAGGGTGACGAAACGGCCAAGCTGTTGATTGATGGCTTGCCGGCTAAGATAAGAGATGCTTTAATAATCTCGCAGTTGGGCCGTGGTCTCTCAACGGGTAGCGAATTAGAGTATGCCGATGGAGAGACATTGCGCCAAGCTTTAAGCAGCCGCCGTTAGATGGAGATTGCCTCTAAAATAATTAAAATCAGCTTGTTTTTGCTGGTCTCACTGGTTTTTGTCCCGATGATGATCGTGGTCCACTTTGGTGTCTCCCACTGGGAGGCCTTTTATGACCACATCCGAAGTCTCTAGGCCAGTGGCCTAAAACCTAAGAGTTAATTGCCTTGATCGCGACGGTACTATAGGGCTGACGATGACCAGCCGTTTTTTTGTGACGGACTTTGGCCTTGTAGTGAATAACGACAATTTTTTTACCTTTCTTCACACCCATGTGCTCGGCGGTAATCCTGGCCCCTTTGATATAGGGGCTCCCAACTTGAGTCTCGTTACCATCATCAATCAGCAAGACTTTATCAAAACTAATTTCTCCCTCTGGTTGAGCCAGCTTCTCGATTTTTAGTCTATCGCCTTCCTTAACTCGGTATTGTTTGCCGCCGGTTTCAATAATCGCAAATGTCATAGTTCTCCCATTTTACACAAAAGCCCATATTTAGCAATAGTTTTGGGCTGACCTAATAATTTGACAAGTCATAATATTTATGCTAATAATATAGGTAGATTTAACACTCGATCGAAAGGACGTGCTTAATGCAAACATTCACTTGCCGAGACTGGTTCGTATCAGTCCGGAAGTTAGCCCATGTGGCTAAGCGTGGCTTGTTTGACGCTTGGCCAGATAACAAAGCACTGATGGTAAGTCGGGCAGCATTGGTTGTTGTTTTGGCTAGTGCTTCCTTTGGAACCTACTGGTTTTATGGCCGGGCCATCGGTGCCTTATCAGTCGCGACCTCCCGCCCCAGAGCGCTCTGGTATATCATTGCCGCCTTAACTGTGTCGTTTTTTATCGACCTAGTTAGAGTGCTGGACAGCTGGTCTGAGCGACTTCTTTGGCACCGCTTCTTAACCAAATTCAATCTCCTCTATCTTACCCGAAAGGGTGCGTTAGGAATTGATACTTTGGAAAACCCCGATTTTCGTGACGTTGTCACTCGGGCTGAGGAGCGTGGAGTTTGGTCAAATTTGAACGTGGTAGACGGTCAATTCGTCAACCTCGGCAATTTGACCAGATTGTTGGTCGCCCTGGCAATTGTTGGAACTTTCGACTGGCGATTATGTTTACTCGTTTGTGTGGCACTTCTGCCTCAGTTTTTTGTCGACATTAGTTACGGCACAACGCTGTGGTCAATCTTCGATGCCGAAACAGAAACTCGCCGACGTTTCAACGAGTTGCACAGTCACATTCGAATTCGCTCTCGTCTGGTTGAACTCAAATTGTTCCAAAATGTCGAGTATTTTATCAACCGCATTCGAGCAATTCTTGAGGACTTCCAGCATAGCCAGGAAAAGGCGGAACGAAAACGCCATTACTGGGCCGCGTTAGCAGTCACAGCTAGTGCTCTGATCATTAGTGCCGTTATGGTAATC
This sequence comes from uncultured Candidatus Saccharibacteria bacterium, assembly GCA_964570405.1. GTDB lineage: Bacteria > Patescibacteriota > Minisyncoccia > Phycocordibacterales > XYD1-FULL-46-19 > CAZMXZ01. The sequence goes on from CAZMXZ010000025.1 coordinate 1,837, forward strand.
GTGATTAGACGCGTGATCATTGGTTCGATCCCGATTGGTCGGTTCGTGTTTCTCTGGGGCTCGACGCAAAGCTTGCATAGTGCCCTCGGCGGAACCCTTAAAGCGATCGCCCAACAAAATGAGTGGGCTCTCCACGCGGCCGATAATTACGCCGTCATCGACGCTCGCCCAGAAATGGAGGACATGACTGGGGAGATAATTTGTCCCAATCGAGTGCCGACAATCATTTTTGATCGGGTCTCTTTCAGCTACCCTTGGGACAGCCCCGACCGGGTTATTCTCAAAGAGGTATCACTAACGATAAGGCCTGGCGAAACGACGGCCCTCGTTGGCATCAATGGGGCGGGCAAAACAACCCTAATCAAGCTCCTTTGCGGCATTTACCGGCCGACTGATGGAAAAATTTTGATCGATGGCATTGACTTGACTGATATCGACACCAACTCGTGGCGTCGTCAGTTGGCAGTTCTCTTCCAAAACTATTCTGACTATCACATGACTGTCCGTGAAGCCATCGCGATTGGCGATACAAGCGAGCCCGTAGATGAGGAAAGATTGCTCCATGCGGCAATAACCGGAGGAGCTGATAACTTTGTCTCAGCTCTACCCCGCGGTTATAACACAATGATCGGTAAAGATTTTGCTGATGGCGTTGATCTCTCTGGCGGTCAACATCAAAGAATGGCGCTGGCCCGAGTCTTCTACCGACAGGGTCGAGTCATCGTTCTTGATGAACCAACCGCATCGCTGGATGCCTTTGGTGAACAACAGATCTTTGAGGAGCTTGAGGATCCTCAGAGTGACGCCTCATTGATCCTCATCACTCACCGTTTCTCGACCATCAAGAACGCTGATCACATCGTCGTTCTTGATCAAGGCACTGTGGTTGAGGATGGTAATCACCAAAAGCTGATCGGTCAAAATGGCCTGTATGCCGAGATGTTCTGGAAACAGGCTCGAGGCTACGACATTGAGCCGATTCTAGTTAACGAGCAAAACGGCAAATAGTTCCTTCCCCGCTCCCGACAGAAATCGTCGGGAGCTTTTTTATTAATACAGTTGCAAAAATTTGATTGGTGTGGTAGAGTATTAGGCAGGAATTAAATAAGTTTGGAGGTCTTTACAATGTTTAAACGAGGCAATGGTTTTACTTGGCTCGAACTTTTGATTGTAATTGCGATCATCTGTATTTTTGCCGCAATTGCAGTTCCTAACTATCTAGCCAGTCGGAAAGATCTGGAGCAAAAAAAGGTCCCACGGCTGGTGACTGTTTACGACAAGCATGGTCTGGTTATTGACCGCTGTGGCCAGGTCAAATTGTCAGGTACTTCAGAAGAATCGGTGGTGGTAATGTTCCAAAACATTTCAGACGAAGCTATAACGGTCAAGTACTACGACGACACATACCCGAAGAACGAAATATTCGACACCGTTGATCTCGCACCGGATCGGGCGGCGACCGTTACACTATCTTTGATCAGTGGCCGGGCACAACTTACGATCATAAAAAAGGGCGATGTAGTTGCCCACCTCATGCTACCTCTGACGGAGTAGTAAGAAAAACGGTAAGCCGAAAATTTACCACCCGCTCGGATTTTACAACCGAGTGCGGTGGTTTTTTTATTCCTCCAAACTGGGTTTATCGAGCACCAGGGGCTCAAAGCCGGTATTGGAACCGGTGATGCGAAGGACGTCCTTATCCACCTTTTTAAGCTCTTTATAGGCCAGATTATAGTGACTGACGGTTGTGCCCAGGGCACCCCCCAATTTGCCCATATAGCTCTCGTAGGCCCCAATATGCTTGCCTAGCTCATCTACTCGCTGGCGGATCTCCTTAGCTGACTCTTCTATCTGTAAGGCCTTGAGGCCCTGGAGGACGGTCTGGAGATAGGCCAAAAAGGAGGTCGGCGAGACGATGATGACGTGCTTATCCTTAAAGGCGTATTCCACCAAATCGCGGGTATTGACTTTGACCGCCCCAACCTGGGCCACAAGGAGGTCATAATAGATGGCCTCGTGGGGGATAAACATAAAAGCAAAGTCCATCGTCCCCTCCTCCGGCTTCACATACTTGCTTGTCTCATCAATCCGATTTTTTAAATCTTGCTTGAACAGTTTTTCTAACCTGTCCCGCTCACCCGGATCACGTTCATCGGCTAGCCGATTATAATTTTCCAAAGAAAATTTGGAATCGATGGGGATAATTTTATCTTTCACAAACACCACCGCATCCACAATCGTGCCGTCTTTAAAAGGGTATTGCATTTGGTAACTGCCGGTGGGCAGTACATTTTTGAGCAGCGTTTCCAAATAATATTCGCCGAGAATCCCCCGCTGTTTGGGATTTTTTAAAATATCTTGCAGGCTTTGGAGCTGATCGGCAAAACCCACCACCTGCCGGTTCGTCTCGTCTAGTTTAGTCAATTTTTCAGTAACATCTTTAATCAACTTAGACGATTCTCCAAACTGGAAAGTTATTTTTTGATCCATTGATCGGTTTAACTCATTGAGCTGGTTTTGAATCAGGAGTAGGCCTTGATCAGAGCCACCGACGGCTGACCGTCGCCGCAAAACAAGCCAAACAATAGCTGCTCCCACAACCAAGCCCAAAATAATAAAGGCAACCTGATTCACCTTTTGATTATAACACGGGCTTGCAAAATTTTTTATTTACCTTATATTATGTTTAGTCGATCTTGACGCGTGGGTATGTTCTTGATTCTTAAAAGGGATTCGTCCCCCTCCTTGAGTCCGGAACTACCCATGCGGCCCAACTTGCCGCGATCAATTGACTAACGCTGAAGTGTCCAACCATTAAGCGTAACCTACCTCAATAGGACAGTCGATGGTCGCGGCTTTTTTTCTTCGAAAATGAAGTTACTCACAGTTTTTTCTCATCCTCCCTTGTCTTATTTAAATTTTGGATTATGATAGGACTTGGATGTGGACAACTGGGCAACACAGTTTTTCCATAACCTCCTAACCTCCGTGGGGCAAATCACCGCTCCACGTCAATTTTGCCGCGATCACAGCGGAGCTTACCCCAAAAGCGTTCCACCACTTAACCTGTTTGAATGCCGAAAGCTCCCTGTTGATCGCGGCATTTTCTTTTTCTTGACCAAAAAACGTATTTCTGTTAGTAATACAAAAAACTGGAGGTCTTTATTATGAAGCGGCAAACTTTTATTGCGCTTATCTTGGGTGGATTACTAACTCACCTCACTTCACCATCAAGAGCGGAGGAAGCGACCACCATTACCGTCACAGCGCTGGAGGGCGAGCTGGCCCTGTACGAGACGTCTTGCCAGACCCTGCTCACGGGCGTGGCTAAACGCTATCACGAGGCAACGAGTGAAGAGATTTTGATCCTTGGTCATCAGGTAGTGGACTTTCTGGAGAACGAGCTAGACCCAGCCAGCACCTCTTCCCTGGCGACCGCTCTGCGTCAAACTATCAAATTGGCCCGGGAGCAAAAGCAGTCAGTTATTAATCTCCAAAAGATCGACCATGACTTGGTGCCAGTTCGGCGGCGTCTCAAGAATGATCTTAAGCGGTTGGAAGAATTCTTGCGTCGGACGGATAAAGAGGATGAGCAGCCCCGCTCGGCGGGGCTTTTTCTTTAAAAAAACGCCGGACATTTAGTCCGACGAAAAGAATGAAAACGACCGTCAAATAAAGATCGGGTGATAATGCCGCAATCCACGCCTCGGTACATCCAGCAGACTCGCCCACTGATCCTGAAACATATCTTCGCCTTTTACAAGTTCGCAGACGTGGCCATCCCGAGCCTTAAAGCGAAAGCCAAAATCTCTGGTCTCCTGAAGTTCGGCCTCGGTTAGAGTGCTGGCATGAGGTAAATTGTTATACTCATCCTTGGTAAGTTGCAAATCATGCAATCTCATTATTTAACTAACCTCCTCTCTCAAAGATCAGCCGCTGAAAAATTAACATAAACGCGCTATAATATCAATACTCTAGGCCCTATCGTCTAACGGTTAGGACATCGGCTTTTCAAGCCGGTAATCCGGGTTCGATTCCCGGTAGGGTCATCAAAATATTAAATTTCGAATTTTTGAAAATAAAAACCAGGTCATCTTGCGATGACCTGGTAAGGGCTGGGAAGCCGCAAAAGATCAGTCGGGGTCAAGCCCCGCGAAGAGCTTCTTGAACGACAGTGGCCGATACTGACGAGAATAAATATTGTCAGGTGGCCTACCAGCGAAATTTGCGAAGTTCTCTTCAAAGACAGCACGAGCAATTTCCATTTCTTGTTCGGGTGTCGAGATTGGCCAACCTTCTATTGGCGGATCAAAATCGGTTTCAGTGATCGACCGATCCACCGGGAATTCAGCATTCTTCATCTGCCTCACCTCCTTTGTTAGTGTATATGTTTCAGTCAGAGCGGGCAAGTTTTTGACTCAAAGAGCAAACTTGATTGATCTTCTTTACATTTTTAACTTGTTGTCATAAGATTGGCTCAGAAGCGGATCCCCCAAGAAAGGAGGTGGCATGCTTGATCTGGCCATTGATTGAAATTGACGACAACACAACCGACGAAACTTTGCGCAATATTATCATTCGGTGGTTTAAAGTCCGTGCTCCCTCGATGGAAGCCGATGGCCCGCCTGACGTTTGTGATGTAGCTGAGGATTGTTACCGCTCTGCGAAGCGCAACCCAGCTCTCCGGAGCAGACTGGAGCAGCTGATGATTGCTTTGTTGAAGGAACAAGTCGAGCTGGCAGAAGCTGGCGGAAAAGTTGAAGCCGTCGAGTTTCTGTTCAATTTGT
>CAZMXZ010000026.1:0-6614 GCA_964570405.1 uncultured Candidatus Saccharibacteria bacterium
GCGCGGTTACGATGTGACAGTCATTATTGAAGACATGCTCCGCAAGCGTGTTAACGAAAAGATCGTCTGGGAAAAGATTAAAGAGGCCGACCTCTTGTGTGTCTCATCGATCACCTCGACCGTTAACCGTTGCTATGCGCTGTGCGATAAGGCACGAGCGTACGGCATCCCTGTGGTTATTGGCGGGACGCATGTCACCTATTTCCCCGACGAAGCTATTGATCACGCCGATTACGTCATGAGTGGTGAGGCTGACGAGAGCTTCCCCATCCTGATGGAGACCCTGGAGGCGGGCGGTGATCTAGCCAAGGTCCCCGGTCTCTCTTGGCACGACGGTGGTCAGGTCCGGCACAACGCTAAGGCCGAACTACCAACAGCCAAAATTCTCGAGGTCAATCCTTTCCCCGACTTTAAACTGTTGTGGGAAACGGATTTGAAGGGTGGCGTGCTCTCGGTGGCGGCCGCTCGCGGCTGCCCCTTTAACTGTTCCTTCTGTTCGGTCACCAAGTTCAATGGTGCGCCGATGCGAGCGATCAGTGCCGAGCGGACGCTCGACATGATCGAGGAACACTGGCAGGCCTATAAACCGCACTACATTTTTTTTGCTGAAGACATCTTCAATTTGCAGAAGGTGCGGGCAAAAGAGATCATGCGCGGGTTGATTGATCGCAAGATCAGGCCAACCATCGGCTTTGGCGCCCAGATGAGGCACGAGGTAGCCAAGGACGATGAGTTTTTGGCTTTGATGCGGGACGCCAAGTTCGACCGAGCGATGGTCGGCTTTGAGTCCATCAACCAGGCCTCGCTTGACCTGTGTGGTAAGCATGAGAAGGTGGAGAACATCCGCTTCGCGATGGAAAAATTCCATCAGTTCAAAGTTAAAATCCACGGGATGTTTGTGGGCGGTTTCGATACCGACACTGCTGAAACATTCCGCGAGACTTTGCGGTTCGTCAAAAAGTTCCGTCTCGACTCCTTCCAGATCATGATACTGACGCCACTCCCGGGAACCCGGGATTGGCACAGTGACTTTGGTAACGGGAAGCGATCCCTGATCTCCCGCGACTGGAGCCTGTTTGACGGCCATCACGCTCTCCACTGGCCGAAGTTGATGACACCGGAAGAAGTTAATCGTCTCGCCCTCGAGACGATGCAGCGCTTCTACAGTTTGCCACGAGCGTTTGGGCGATTGCTCAAGGGCGATGTGGTAGAGTTTGTGATGCGCTGGGAAGGTCGAAAACTGCTCCGCCAGTGGTGGGAAGATAGTAGCAACCGTCGCCATCTCCAGCACTTGCAGGAGTTGGTCCGTTATGGGATGTCGCTCCCCGCCCCTGTCCTCGAATAAAGTGAATAATGTCGCCAGTTCCGACCCATCAGTCGGAGCTGGCATTTTTTTTGTTATAATCAAAACCTATGGCCGTGACTTTAATTACTGCCTTTGTGGCGGGGGTGGTGTCGTTTTTGGCGCCGTGTGTGCTACCACTCATCCCTGGATTTTTGGCTTATCTCGCTGGGCAACGCAGTGATGGGAAAGTCGCATCTCGCCGCCAGGTTTTTCTGGCTAGCTTGTTTTTTGTTTTAGGTTTTTCGTTGGTATTTGCTTTGCTTGGCGTACTTTTAAATACTGTCTTATCGGCTGTGGCCGGGAGTGTCCAAACTTGGTTATCTAGAATTGGAGGAGTTTTGATAATTTTCTTCGGCCTCTACTTAACTGGTTTAATCAAAATTGAAAGTTTCGAACGTGAGCACAAGATAGTCGTTAAGAAAAAATTTGAATCCAGATATCTAACGGCGTTTGTTTTTGGTTTAGCTTTTGCCGCCGGTTGGACGCCCTGTGTGGGGCCGGTCCTGGGTGCCATCTTAGGGCTGGCCACTAGTGCCCCAGGCTCGGCCTTCTCCCTCCTCCTCGCTTATGCTCTTGGTTTGGGGTTACCGTTTCTTGTCTTGGGTCTCTTTACGGCGCAAGCTAATGCTTGGATCACCAAGTCGCTGCCGCTAATCAAAACTATCAACCTAATTTTTGGCATCATTTTGATTGCTCTTGGCATCCTCGTCTTTACCGAGCGCTTAACCCTGATTGCCAGCTGGAGCTCGCTTAATAATTTATTGTTAAGATAGCTATATGTTTAATACAACACGCCCCATTATTTTGATCCTCGTTTTGCTTGTGATAATTGGGGCGATTTATTTTTTAGGCAGCGGCAAAATGAATCAGTCACTTAGCACTGGGCCAGTCACCAAGTTGGGAAGTTGTGCGGTGCCGGCCAAAGAATTTGTTAGTCCAAGTGGTTTTTTGAACACCCCACCTTTTAAATTATCAGACTTGATTGGGAAGAAAATAATTTTAGTTGATTTTTGGACTTATAGTTGCATTAACTGCCAGCGGACCATACCCTATCTAAATGATTGGTACAAAAAATATCACGACGCCGGGTTAGAAATTGTTGGCGTCCACACTCCCGAGTTTGATTTTGAGAAGGATAAGGCAAATGTGGCTCGAGCAATCGAGAAGTTTGGCATCAAGTACCCGGTGGTGCAAGATAACGATTATGGCACCTGGAATGCCTATGGCAATCTCTACTGGCCGCGCGAGTATTTGATTGATAAAAATGGCTGTATCGTCCACGATCAGATTGGCGAGGGTAATTACGCCGAGACGGAAGCCAAAATTAGAGAATTGTTGGGGCTAACCGGCAGTACTAATACTCTCAACATGCCAGCGCCAGCCACTGGCATCACGCCGGAACTTTATTTGGGTACGGCTCGGAGTGATAACCGCTTGGGCAGTGGCCAAGATCAGGCTGAATTGGTAGGTGACTGGGTCTTTACTAGTGAAGCGGCAAGCAATAAACAAGCGGGGGCTAAAATAGTCTTGCGTTACAATGCCCAAAAAGTTTTTGTGGTTGCTGGTTCTCCTTCTGGTGAGCAAATCATAGTAGATGTTTATCAAGATTCTAAATTAATAAAAACCATCACCATTACCAATCACGATCTTTACCCTCTGGTCGAAAACCCTAAATCAGCGGGTCATATTTTGGAGTTACGCATTAAAAATCCTAATCTCCAGCTCTTTACATTTACCTTTGGTTAGGTTAGTTTAAACATTATTGCTCTTTGGGAGGGTTGATAGTGATGGTTACTGCCGAAGTAGTCTGCACCTACCGACCGAACGATTTGGGGTCAGTGCTCCAGGTTGGCCTTCAGCACGGCATCGGTTACCACAAGAACGGTGGTTTTAAAATTGATAGCTTTGCCCGCGAGGCCAAGCTCAAGGTAAGCATTGAGGAGAGCAGCCTCATCCCTTATCAACAAGCTCTGGCCGAAGTTTGCCAGACCGTCGCGATCAAAGTTGTACCCGAGGCCCCAGAGTGAGGCCTCGTTTTTTTAATACAGAGATGCTATAAATAAATTCTTGAGCGGGCTGTAGTATACCGGCAGTACGCATGCATGGGGTGCATGTAGACCGGGTTCAATTCCCGGCAGCCCGAAGACTAGTAACTTTTAATAAGTTGATTGATTTTGGCGGCGAGAATGAAGTCGTTGTCAGAGAGACCACCAATGGCGTGGGTGGAGAGAGTAATTTTAACTTTGTTCCAGCCGTGGAGATTAATGTCGGGGTGATGATCCTCACTCTCGGCGATGGCAGCTAGCTCGTTAATAAATTTGATGGCCTCGCTAAAGCCGCGAAAAACAAACTCTTTGGCAATTTCTTTATCTCCTATTAACTGCCAACCCCCACCAAGCTCGGCCAAAAGTTTTTCGGCCGCCTCTTTAGTTAGCGGTTTGGTTTTGCCTTCGCAGGGCACACAATGACGCTTGGCCAGCTCGCTCATCGGTTTATTTTACCATAATTTATTGCTATATTTAGTTTATGAGTTTACCCGAGGCGCTGATCACCGCCACCCCAGAAGGTCCAAAAATCAAAGAGGCGGAACTAAAAAAGATTGTTGAGATGATCATGGCTCAACCAACCAAACTGGGCTGCGGTCGCAATGCCTGCGTTTTTACTTTGGGTGATGTTGGCATTTGTGTTAAACAAAACCGGACGGAGCTGGCCGTCGGTGATGAACCAGCGCCCAATGCCATTTGGCAAGAGATGAGGTATCAGGAGCAAGCGATCAAAGCCGGAGTGCGCTCGCCGGAGCCACTTTACAATTTTACTGACGATGATGGCCGCGACCATCTTTTGATGGAAACGATTGACGGTAAAAGCCTCAAGGATATTTTGGCCGACCGATTGGATTTGCCCGAGCGCTATAATCACCAACAATTTTGGTCCAGATTACGAGCGATGATTAAAAAGCTCCACCAGGAAAATCTTTATCATCGCGATTTACACGAGGGCAACGTAATGATCGAGTGGTCGAGCGGCGAGCCGGTGATCATTGACTGGGGCCATGCTCGGACTAGCTTTAGCCACGATGATGACCCCTACCGCCAAGAGTGGTTAGGTCGGACCACCGACCTCCTCAATGATGACAAGCAGGTTAAAGAGATGGAAAAAAGATTGGCCAATTATGAGTTGACCAAAAAGTAAATAAATATTAGTAATTAAGCAGATCATGATCGGAGAACCTAGAGCAATGTCAGTCAGTAACCTATTTAGGAGTAAGGTCGAAGACGCTCTCCGATTAGCCTTGGCGGCGGGAGTGAGCGAGCAAGCTTTGCCCGAACCGTTTACCAATCAACGGGTAGTGATCGTTGACCAGGCACCTGGGGCGGGAGCCGTATTGTTTGATAATCTGCCGGCCGATCTGAAAAAGATTATTGGCAACCGTCAGGTCTATGTGATTTTGCTCCCCGAGCTCACAGCGTCTTTGCCCTAAAGCCGCTGTTTTTTATTTATGCGGGATGAGGGAGTCGAACCCTCGACCTCAGTTTGGAAAACTGATATTTTACCGTTAAACTAATCCCGCTTGTATCAAGTCAATATATAACAAAAAACACCCTGCTGGCCAGGGAGTTTTTTGGATAGTGAGACGTCCGCCAGCTGGCGGATTACTTGACCGCGTCCTTGAGTGCCTTGGCAGCCCGGAACTTGGGCACGCGCATCGCCGGGACCTGGACAGCGGCACCAGTGCGCGGATTGCGCGCCGTGCGAGCGGCCCGAGTCTTGGTGGAGAAAATGCCGAGGCCAGCAATCGACACTTCGTCGCCCTTTTTTAGGGAGCCAACGATACTGTCGATGACCGTGTCGACCACTCGCTCCGCTTTGGCCTTGGTGTCGCCCACGACCTCGTGGACAGCGTCAACAATGGCAGCTTTGTTCATAAAAATGCGTTTAGTCTAGCTTTTAATACCCCGACCTTATTTTGAGCCATTATATATGAGCCCTCTCTATCTGGCAAACTCGATAACGCGATTTTCCCTAATCACCGTCACCTTGATCTCACCCGGGTATTTGAGGTCCTGTTCGATTCGGAGAGCAATATCGCGGGCCAATTTTTTTGCTTCCAGGTCGGAAACGTCGTCTGGTTTAACAAAGACCCTAATCTCGCGCCCGGCTTGGATGGCGTAAGTCTTTTCAATCCCCGGAAAAGAGTTGGCAATATCTTCTAGGTCCTTCAAGCGCTTCAAATAATTCTCGAGACTGTCACGCCGCGCCCCGGGCCGACCACCACTGATCATATCGGCCACTTTGACGATCACCGACTCAACTGTTTCGTAGGGGTACTCCTCGTGGTGGGCCTGCATCGCTTTGATGACGAGTTCACCCGCTCCAAATTTTTCTAGGATTCGCCGACCAATCTCGACATGTGTGCCCGGTACCTCGTGGTCAACGGCTTTACCAATATCGTGGAGCAGCGCTCCAGCCCGGGCAATCTGGACATCGGCACCCAACTCCTCGGCCAGCATCCCGGCCAAGTGAGCCATCTCGACCGAGTGTTGCAAAACATTTTGACCATAACTGGTGCGGAAGTGGAGCCGACCGAGGATAAGAACAATCCGTGGGTCAAGGTTGATCACGCCGGCCTCATAGGCGGCTTGTTCGCCCTTATCTTTAATAATTTTAGCAATTGATTCTTTTGCCTTTTCTACCAGCTCTTCAATTTTGGCCGGTTGGATCCGACCATCTTTAATCAAATCCTCAAGCGCCACCCGAGCAATTTGCCGTCGGATCGGATCAAACGAGGAGAGGACAATTGAGCCAGGTGTGTCGTCAATAATCACTTCCACCCCCGTGGCTTTTTCAAACGTCCGGATGTTGCGGCCCTCCTTACCAATAATTTTGCCCTTGATGTCGTCAGAGGGGATGTCGACGGTGGTGGCCATTACCTCCGGCACGGTTGAGGTTGAGAGTCGTTGAATTACGGCGGTCAAAATTTCTTTCGCTTTTTGCTCCACCCGCTCTTCGCCGCTCTGCTCGAGTTTGCGCAAGCGGGCCAAAATATCTTCCTCCGACTCACGCTCGATGGTGGTCATTAGCTCTTGTTTGGCCTCGGTTAGACTCAAGCGGGCGACGCGCTCGAGCTCCTTCTTTTTCTCTTCTGTCAGGGTATTGATTTTTTCTTTGGCGACCTTGATCTCTTCCATTTGGCGTTTGAGATTTTCGCCCTCTTTATCGATATCGCTTTGGCGTTTGTCTAACAGCTCGTCTTTGCTCAGCAATCTAT
>CAZMXZ010000027.1:0-6537 GCA_964570405.1 uncultured Candidatus Saccharibacteria bacterium
AATGCCCGCTTGAGGCAAAAGAAGAGGCCCTCGGATTTAGTCCTTGGGCCAGTTGGGGCAAAGTTTTTGTAGATTTTCGAGCTGCTCCCTGACGGGGTGAAAATATAGGAACGAGAAACACCGTGGGCATTCAACAACCATTGTTCCTAGGGCGTTCGTCTTTTCTGTGTAACCATGGACGGCCTGCTCAAACCCAACAATGTGTTCATAATACACACCGAACATCTTCCAACCACATTCGCAGTCATAATCAACCGCATGTTGCATCATTGGATCCCAGAGTTTCCCCCAGGATCGGAAAACAGTCATGGATGTTCCTCCATGAAGATAGTTGTGACGATGTTCTGTCTAATCAGAGAGTATCATGATTAGCTATAAAAGTCAACGGCTTGAAAACACTGGCTGGCATATCAACAGGGCCTCTGCAAGAAGCCCAGCATTGCCACTGGCGGGGATGGCTCAACTGCAATACGAACTGGCAATTCCCGAAGAAAAGCGCAATTTGCTTCAACGAGTGACCTCGAACCGGACGGTGGCTCCAAACGACGTTGATATTACTCTGTCGTTTGAGTTTCAGGAGATCGCGAACCGGAGAGTATCCCAATATGGTGCGCGGGAGAGGAGTCGAACCTCCACGCCCTTACGGGCACTACCACCTCAAGGTAGCGTGTATGCCATTTCACCACCCGCGCAGGTATTTAGATAATTGTACTTATTCTTTAATCGCTTCGGCAACTACCGTCTCTCCTTTCTCCTCTGGAACCGTTTCAGCTGTTAACTCTTCCTCGGTAAAGACAAATTGGCCAATGTGCTTCATCCGCCGGCGGACTTCGCGAGACGCTTTGGACCGAACGTAATAGAGTTTGGCTCGACGAGTCTTGGCTCGCTTAACAATCTCAACCTTATCAATCATTGGTGAGTGGAGAGGGAAAATTTTTTCCATCCCGACCCCGCTAGCCACCCGACGGACGGTAAAGGTAGCCCCCATCTCAGTGCCGTGCTTGCGTCCAATCACCATCCCCTCAAAAGCTTGGAGCCGGGTCTTACCCTTCTCCTTAATTTTTTGCCAGACCCGGACGGTGTAACCGGGTCGTAGATCAAGTTTTGTTCGGTCAGTCTTCATGTGGAAAAAGTCTATCACGCCAGGTCGAGCCCGGCAAGCGCCACTTTAAAATCGTTTGGCAATTCGGCCTCAAGTTTAACTCTTTTACCGCTCGGCAGGACCAGTTCAATTTTGTAAGCGTGGAGAGCTAGTCGCGAGAGACCAGCTGGGCAAGCCCGCTTGGGTGCATAGAGAGAGTCACAGACCACCGGGCAACCAAGAGCCAAAAAGTGGGCCCGCAATTGGTGCGTCCGACCGGTTTGCGGATAGGCTTCTACATAAGAGTAATCACCATTTTCCTTTAAAACTTTCCAGTCCGTTACCGCCGGTCTCTTTTTTTCCTCCCGTTTAGCGGCCGGCGGTCGGGCCACTCGCCGATTGGGATTGGTCAGGCTCCGAGCAATCGGCCAGTCAATCGTGCCGGTTTTGGCCGGTAACTGGCCTACCACAATCAAGCGATAAGTTTTTTTTATTTGATGATTTTTAAATTGTTCCTTTAAATAGCGGTAAGAGTTTTGATTTTTGGCGATGACGATCAAGCCACTCGTCTCTCGATCCAAACGATGGACAATCCCCGGTCGCAGCAATTCCCGCCCACCGATAATTTGTGGCTCCCCCACTCCAATAAGCTCTGGGTAAGCACCCAAGAGCCAATCAACAAGAGTAGTGTCGGTGGAGTGAGCCGTGGCGTGCACCAAAAGTCCGGCTGGTTTATTGACCACCAACACATCCTCATCTTCGTAAATAACAACCGGTTCCATTCCCACCATTATAGAGTGAGTACCGGAAATAAAAAAAGCCCGAGTCAATCAATTTGACTCGAGCTAAATGCGAAACCAACAATAACTACTAAGTAACTGGCAGCAGTTTTGGTTGCAATCGTTGGCCGCCACTATTGTATCCACTACAAACAGTTAGGGCTTTGACCCGCTCAACAAACTGCAGGCGTGGATCATGAGACTCAAGATCAGTATTGGTCAGCACATACTCAGCTACACAGAGAAAGTCTTTCAGTGATAGCCGGTAGTCACCAATGCGGACACCTGCCTGAGCCCATGGCCCGTGGGTTTTAACTTCTAGACCGTCTGGTTCCGTTCCCTGATGCAACAACATGGTCATTGGGTTTTCTCCTTTCCCTTTCAAAATTCAATAGCTGACAGCAATAACAACTATCACCAGCAAGTGGAAAATTTGATCGACAACCAGATTCGGCCAACTATCGTTTGCTCGTTTTATATTTTTTTGCCACCAAATGATGGGGGTCCGGCGATCAAGCCAGAGATGGGAAGCAAAGATTGGCACCAGCGGCCACCAACCAAGGTGGAATAAATAGACAACCGGTACAAAGCAGGCTGTGTATTTGATCACATGAGCCCAAAGAGCTTGATTAAAGAAGCGACCCTTGGCTTTGTTGAGAACTTCGTACTCCGTCTGGAATAGCCAATCACCAATCAGGTGGGCGATGAGCAGCCAGTCAAAGAGCGACATGACGATCTCCTTTCTCAAAGAACTACTTTCAGTCTAAGCTGAGTCCTAAATAAAGCTATATGTTTTGACGAAAAATTCGACATAATTTTTGACACAGACCAAGGCCTGGTTTATACTACAAACATGGAAAACCTAGCCCGAATCATTAGCCGGATTGGCCTGAGCGAAAAGGCCGCTCAAGTTTATTTGGCTAACTTAGAGTTGGGCGAGGCCACCATTCTCCAGCTAGCTGATCAAGCCAAACTTAAACGAACCAGCGTTTATTACTCAATTGAAGAATTGGAGCAAGTCGGGGCGGTAGCCAAAACAAAAAGGAATAAAAAGATTTACTATCTCCCCACTCCACCGGAAAAATTTGTCACGGCGGCTCGTGAGCGTTTGCGGGAAGTGGAAGACATTCTACCCCTTCTCGTAGCTCGTGAGCGAACAGCCTACCCGGGGCCACGCGTCTACTTTCTTTATGGTCCAGTCGGTTTTAAACAAGCTTGGGATAAGGTCCTAACTTCGGGCGATAAAGAATTTAGGATCATCACAGAGGCTTTTAACTTTAATGACTTTGTTAAAGAAAAGTATATTCTTGATCACATCATTAGTCAAAAGAAAAGGCTGGGAATTAAAAGCAAACAACTGATCACTGACTCACCGATCGCTAGAAAAATTATTGCCAGAGATAACCGAGAAAATCGCCAATCAAAAATTTTACCACCCGGTTATAAGTTACCCTTTACCGAGATCGTTTGTAACGAATTTGTTGTTCTAATCTCTCCCCGGTTTGACAATTTATTATTGATTATTGACGACATTGCTTTTGCTCGGACCCGCCACGCCGTGTTTGAAATTATTTGGCAAGCGATCAAATAAAGGTTAGTCTAAGGATGATTGCGCGCTTAGCTCAGTTGGTTAGAGCGTCCCGTTTACACCGGGAAGGTCTGGGGTTCGAGTCCCTAAGCGCGCATTGCCCCTGTAGTTTAATGGATAAAACCGCGGACTTCTAAGCCGCTAATGTAGGTCCGATTCCTACCGGGGGCACAATTAATTAGCGACCGAGTAGAGAATTTAAATTACTGGCTCGATTATTAATATCGAGTACTGCTTGGTGGAGAGCAGCTGGGTCAATGGTGGCACCACCAGCGAGATCAGTCGCCATCGGTTCAATCGGTTGATTAACCCACCAGTAGAGCCCCCAATGCCCCAAAAAGATTGCAACCAGCGCAACAAAGAAAAACCATAAAAGTTTTTGCCAATCAGACGTGGGATTGGGTTCCACCTTTAACGGATCAACATCAGCCCGGTGGAAAAAATTTAAATTAAATTGTAGCATGCGCGGTTGGTAAATAATAAATAAGGAACTTAACATTCGCCACCCAATCATCTTTGCCAGCCACCAGCTGGACCTGGTCAACCCTGGTTTGATAAGAGAAGTTTTCGATCACGCCTAAAAATCGTCGCAAGTCAGTCAAACTACCGCTCCCATGGAAGTTTAGAGCTAAGCCGCTACTGCTGGTCTCGGCCTGATCAAGTTTGTAGTCGACGCCCGTCGAGGTGGCCAGCTGACTCAACTTTTCTAACACTTGACCAACCTCTTTAGGGTCAGCAAACGAATTTAGTAGCTCGCTTCGTTCGGCACTGGTATTGGCCAACTGGCGGCGCAAGACGAGCACACGATCAACCTTGGTCTGATCGGCCGTGATACTCTCTACCAACTGACCGCGGGCCGCCATTTGCCCCGTGAGCCATGAGCCCATCCCGATCCAACCGCCAAGCAAACAAATATCCACAATCACCAAAAGGATTAAGAGATTAGTGACGGATGATTGTTTGGGCGAAAGTTTGATCATATTTAGTTAGCGACCGGGCTGGTGCTGGCCAAGGTCAAATTAACAACAAAATTGGCCGGCTCATCCTGCAATAAATTTGTCAGCGGCGAATCAACAATCGAAAAATGCGAATCTTTTTGCAACTGATCAAGATAGGTCAAAAAGATGGCGCGACTGGTGGCCGTGCCAGCCAGCTCAACGGTCGACACTCGACCCCGTATATTTTTGATCACAAAGCCGGTGAATTTGATACCGGCGGGGTGAGCCTGGATCAGGGAGGTGATGAGACTGGTAGTTAAGGGACTGCCCGGTGGAACAGAAACTATTTGAAGGGCCTGACGAGCTTGTTTGGCCATCATCATTAATTGATCAAATTCGCGCACTTCTGGCCGATCATCAATATTGGCCTTAAGAGAAGTTAGGCTATCAGTATCCCAACGCACCACCGCCCCAACGGTAGCCAAGAGAATGTTGGCCACAATCAGGAGTACTGCCAGCAAACTTAGTAGCGTTACCCACCAGCGCTCGCGATAATCACGCTGATTAGCCTGCCGATCTTTGATAGTTAAAAGGTTAATCATGAGATTAATGGGCGCAAAGCTAGTCCAACGGCGGTGCCATAGCGCAGGGCCTCTCGCGGCGAGAGATTGTGTGCCTCATCAACCCCGGCTCTTACGTGCGCCCAAGGATTAGCCACCGCGACCGATCGTTTTAAGTCCCGCCGGAGCGTCTCGACCAAACCCGGAGTGTTGGCCTGGCCACCAGTCAAAAAAACATTGCTTATAGTGCTCGAAGCCTTACTGTTTTCCCAATAACTAGTCAGTTTGTTTGCCTCTTCAATCAAATTGTTAAGACTTTTTATGGTTGAGGAAAAGAGTACCCGACCACCACGAATAATAAAAAAGCTAATCCGGGTCGCCCCTAAATCAATTAACAGGCTGGTGTCTAAATCGCTAGGAGCAAAAAAAGTTCGAGCTAGAGCTCGACCCTCCGCCTCAAGGGCCAGTGGCCAAAAACCGGCCCCGGCCAAAGCCGCCGCGTAGGAACCAGCCGTTGCCGTAGGCACAACGGTGACTCGTACCTGGAGTCGATCTGCCTTGATCTGGCCGGTGATCTCATAATCAAAAGTACTCTGATCTACCGGGATTGGTATTTGTTCTTCTAGTTGAAGTTCAAGACTTGAGCGCAACTCGTTTTGCGGTAAGAGAGGCAGGTCGTTTAACTCCACCACATATGTCTCTTCTTCGGGCAGGGAGGCAATGACCCAAGGATGGTCAATCTTTTGCCGCAAGGCCATCAAGGCCTCGCTAACCAACTCTGGTTTGATCATTTTGCCACCCTCGATCGCTCCATTTGGAATGGCTACTTCACCAAACCTTTCGATCGCCACTTCACCACCCGGCTCTGTCTTGAGACTAACAAACTTGGCCGACCGATCAGATAAATCTAAGCCAATTGTTGATCGCGCCAAAAATATTGGGGGCGGAAAAAGTCGACTCAACCATGAGGAACGCATAAATTAATTATAACGCAAAAAACTTTTATTAGCGGCGCCACCAGTGGACGAGGGC
The DNA here is from genome assembly GCA_964570405.1 of uncultured Candidatus Saccharibacteria bacterium. GTDB lineage: Bacteria > Patescibacteriota > Minisyncoccia > Phycocordibacterales > XYD1-FULL-46-19 > CAZMXZ01. The sequence goes on from CAZMXZ010000027.1 coordinate 5,979, forward strand.
CGGTCCAAACGAGGTCGCCACAATCACAATAATGATCGGCAATAGGTAATGATCAATATTAGGGATACTGTTACCCAAAACAAAGCCCAAGAGTGGTATGCCAGCGCCCCAAATTAATCCCCCCAAGACGTTGTAGCTAAGAAAAGTGGCATAATCCATCTCGGCTACACCAGCCAAAATCGGAGTAAAGGTGCGAACAACGGGCATAAAGCGGGCCAGCACAATTGAGCGCTTACCATGGTCGATAAAAAACTTTTTAGTTTGGATTAACCTTTCTTGTTTGAACCAACGCGAGTTAGGTCGAGCAAAAAGGCCCGGGCCAACCTTGGCACCAAACCAGTAACCGGCGCTATCGCCCAAGATGGCGGCGGCGGCCGAGAGCGGTACCAACCACCAAATATTTAAATAACCCTGGGAGGCAAAAATGCCGGCCGTAAACAATAACGAGTCACCAGGGAAAAAGAAGCCGATCAAAAGTCCCGACTCAGCAAAAATAATTAGCGTCACCCCCACCAGGCCAAGGGTGTTAATCAAAAAATTGGGACTAAGCCAATCGGTC
>CAZMXZ010000028.1:0-6319 GCA_964570405.1 uncultured Candidatus Saccharibacteria bacterium
GAGCGCGCTAACTCGGATCTGGCTGCCCGGGCTCGGTAGGGCAAGACCACGGTAGGTCGTTGGCGTATAAGTTTGGCCCTCCCAGAGCAGATCCAACTGGGCTGGGGTGAAGGTTAAAATTTTTTCCACCGTATCGCCGGTACTGGTGAGGGCAATGATATCGAGCGTGTCGGTTTTGCCCAGATCGCTGGTGCGGAAGGAAGCTTTGGTTTGCCCCAGACCTTGGACTAAAATAGCCCCATTTAATTTCCAAACAAAGTTGGCGCTAGTGGTGTCAAAACCATAGCTGACGACGCTAGCCGTAACCGTAGTTTTTGGTCCCGGATCGCTTGGGTCAATCGTGACGATCAAATTCCCCCCGATCGTCCGTTCGGTGTAGGCCAGGGCAGACGTTAGGTTATAGATATTAGGTATTAGGAAAAATAAAAATACCAAGACCCACTTCCAACTTCCCATTTCTAACTTCCCACTTCCCATACTTTAATTATACTGCTTTTATAAGCCCGGTATCTTAACTTTGGTTGATAAGTAGGTCATTACCACTCCAACCGTCAGGGCCGGTAGCATATCTAGTCCCGGAATTAGTTCTAGTAAAAAAGAGATACCGCCAATGGCGGCCCGCTTAGGGTTGCTAAAACTCACACCGCGAAGTTTGAACCAAAACCAAAACATTAGATAGGCAAAAACCGAAATAATGGGATCAAGAATAAAGCCAATCAGGATTAAATCCAAAAGAAATTGAACGATGTCAATAATCAAGGCTACGGCAATCATCAACCCAGCCTCAAAGTTGCTAATTTTGGGCGGTTGGCTGGGCATTAATTTCTCTCTCCTCTTCGCTGGCTAAATCGGCCTTGGCTTGGCGGATAGCGAGCACCTGGGCTGGGTCGGAGGTGCAGAGCTGCTCCTCGGTGTAAGAGGGCACAATCTGGATGGCGACGTGCTTGAGGCCGGCAAAAAATATCCCCTCTCCTCGCTTACCTTCCAGGAGCAAAAACTTTTCTTCATCTGTTAGGTTAAATGTTTTTTGGACCTGATCAATTGAGGCAGCTGATTGTTTTAGTAACAAAGAGAGCGTGGAGTTGGTGATGATGGGTAGGCCGTAAGGCGAGTTCAAAAAGTCGCTGACATCTTGGGTAATAGTCGTCACACCCAAATAATATTTGCGGGCCCGTTTGACGATAGAGAAGAGGAAGGAAGCCGTATCTTCTGCCTTCATCATCCACCAGGCCTCGTCGATCACTAGTAGACGCTTTTTTAGTTTACTGCGGACGGTTGTCCAGATGTGATGCATCACAATATACATCGCCGCTGGTTTGAGCTCGTCTTCCATATCGCGGATGGAAAAAACCACAAACTTTTTGTTGATGTCCACATTAGTGGCCCGGTTAATAAAGCCGGCCCAAGTGCCCTGCGTGTATTTGAGCAAGCGTTGAGCGAGGCTCTCTCCCCCTTCCATACCGGCTAATACGAGTTGTAAATCAGAGAGGGTTGGTGCCACCTTGTTGGTAAAGTCAACGTTGGGGGTAATATCTTTTAGAGCATAAGTCTCACTGATGGCATTATCAAGGATCGAGTCTTCCTCGGGTGTTAGGCCGCCAAGCAAAATCCGGAATAAGCCAACCAGGTGGATAATGTTTGAGCGCAGCACATCTTGGGCTGACTCATCCTCCCGGGGCGGCGGCAAGTCAAAAGGGTTGATGTGATGTTCGGAGGTCAGTGAGATGTTAAAGTAGCGCCCACCGGCCACCTCGGCTAAATATTCGTACTCCCGTTCTGGATCAATGACGATAATATCAACATCAAACATCAAGCTCCGCAGGATCTCGAGTTTGGTGGCAAAACTTTTCCCCGCTCCAGCTTGGGCAAAAATAACCGAGTTGTAGTTATCAAAAGCGCCCGAGAAGCGGTCAAACATCACCAGTGAGTAGTTGTGCTGGTTGATGCCGTAGAGGATGCCAGAATTGCTAGTGAGGTCAAACGAAACAAAGGGGAAGGAGCTAGAAAGGGGTGAAGAGTTGAGTTTGGAGTGGACGGCGAGTAGATCCGAGCCAATCGGCATCACACTCTTAAAGCCGTCCTCTTGCTGGAAGATGGCCGGCTTGAGGTAAACCAGTTTAGCATCCAAAATTGACTTAACTTCGCGCTCGGTCTTATCCAGCTCGTCTTCAGAATCGGCATAGAGCGTCAAATACATTCCCACATCAAAGATTTTTTCCCGGGCTTGCATTAGCTCATCGCGCAACTTCTCGATATCTTGGTAGGCGGTATCAAGCATTGGATCGCGCACCATCCCCCGATCCTCTTTAATACTAATCTGACTCTGAACCTCGGCCACTTTTTTCTCCAACTGCCGCAGGGCCGAGCCGGTATCAACCGGGTGAACAAAGATGGAAAGGTCAAACACTCGCTCGAGATTGATGATCGGCGCCAACCAACCCTCGGTTAAAAAGCGCGGGTAAGAAATAACAAAGAGGGTGCGAGTCACCTTCTCCCCCAAATAAAGATTTTTTGGGTTAACCCGCAGCGCCGAGGGGGCAATAATATCGCGCAGCTGGAGCACGCCCAACTCACGGATGTCTTGCGGCAAAATCGGCAAGATTGTGCTTTCTTTATTTTCTTTTTTGCGGTTCCAAAAGGCCATAGCTACGCCGTGGGGACTCCGGACTCGCCCGGGTTAAACATTTTGAAATAAAGTTCGACCAGCTCCTCGGTGCCCAAGACTTCGCTCTTTAGGCCCAGACTCTCCAAACCGGATCGCACCACCTCGACTCTCTGCTCAAGTTGCGTCCTCTGCTCGTTGAAGTTGCTGGTGGCGGTGTCACGTTGGTTTTGCTGACTGGCACTCGAGCGACCGCCGGGGAGTAAATTTTTGAGCAAACCTTTCTTAGCTTCAAAAATTGGCGGCGTGTAGGGCACAACAACAAAAAAGAGTTTGTTCATAATGTCGGAATTCTCGGTCAAACTTTTAATAAAGTTGCGGTACTCAGTAATCTGGATCCGGATTAGGTCGTTGGTCTCAAGGTGGAGACGCTCATCAAGAGTGGCCAGGTAGGGCTTGATATCAAGCCGGCGTGACTCGACAAAAAATTGGAGCGAAAAGTCCGTGGCATTAAGAAAGCTCTGGAACTGCAGGAGCAGAGCTTGCTGCTCGTCGGCGCCCTTAAGAGCAAAGTTGAGTGAGGTCACAAGGAGGACCATCCGGAGCCCACCATCTTTAAGCATCACAATCCCATCCCGAATCTCTTTGATCGGCAAAAACTCTTGGCTGGTCGCACTCCGGTTTTTATTAATGGTGAGGGCCATATTATTTAAGGCGGTCTTTAATATCTAAGCTCCAGGACAGCTCCTTTAACTTGCTGTTACTCAACTTGGGGATCTCAACTGGAGCAGTAGTGCTTGTAATGTCACGACCGCGTTCGAGTGGAGTTGGGTTGTGCCGCCAGAGGTAGAGTTTTTTAGACAGTTGATATTTAACGGCCGATTCAACGATTAAAATAAACGGTCGGTTGTTGATCCTGAGGAAGGCGAGCGCCGAGGCGAAGCCACCAACGATTACAATCGGGATCAGCCCGAGATAAAAGCCCAAGAAACGATAAATAACGTAGCACAGGCCCGCCCCACCAGCCAGGTAGAGGAATTGTTTGAAGGTGAAGGGGCCAAAGATCTTATCTTCAACCTCAATAAATTGTGGGACTTGGAACTGCATGAGATAGATAATTAGGGTATAGGGATTAAGGATTAGTTTTTAATTTTTTGATCATTACGTTTAACATTCGCATAACTTCGTCAAGTAAAGCATCAACATCATTATACTCTAGGGCACTGGTTTTTGGGAGTTTTTTAGCAACAATAATTTAGGTCTCCAACTCTGCGCCCGAACCGTATGAGATACGCAGAAAGTGAGAGTAGTCTTTTGTGGTCCCTCGGTATTGCCCCTCAGCAATATTAGATGATATGGAGGCAGCAGCACGTCTGAGATGACAAACCAAAGATTTCTTCGCGGGGGAATTCTTCGGTTAATTTATAAACAGCGACTGTTAATTCAATCGATTTCTGCCAAACAATAAGTTCTGTGTAAGATTTTAGCACTGTATTTATTTTATCTTCTATCCCCTAATCCCTATTTCCTATAGTCTAGTCCAACGGTTCTCTATACGGATCCTTTATTTCTGGCAGGGGGATGGTGCTAGGCTGACTCAACTTTGTCTCGAAGCTTGATGCTTGTGACTTGTCGCTTGTTACTTCGATTGGCTCTCTATATCGATCCGCCGTCGGCAAATTAACCGGCGGTGGAGTAACTTTTTGCTCAAACATTTTGGCGTCCACCCTCTCTTTGGTGTCGGTATTATCGGCTAAAGATTTTATTTCTTCTCTAATCTGGGCAAAAATTTCGGCGTCAACATCATGGGCGATCGCTTGGGCGTGGTCATAATCAACTTTAAGTTGCTGTTCTAAGCGGCTCACAAAATCGTCAGTTTTGATAATCCCGACGATCACCCAGCCGACGGTGTCGGCCAAGGCCCCCTGCTGATCTATATGGAGGTCGTATTTTTTGCCAATACTAATAATTTTGTTCGCCGTTTCCTCGGAAGTGTAAATTTTTTTAACTTTCTCGGGTAGCCGGAGATAAATTTTTCGATATTCTTCTGACGAAATCATTTTTTTATGAGAACCCATTAGCTTTTAACATATTTTCGCCAACCTGAGATTGAGCCCAACCAGCCAGACGATTCCCCTTAATACCAATCCGGGCATCAGTTAGATAGGTAACCAGGTCAGAAACAGAATTCTTAAACGGTGTACCAGTATTTGGATTAACAGTTCTGACCAGGTCGTTCCTAAGATTGGCAAAGAACTGGCGGTTAACATTGGGATCGGGGTGGCTAATGATTGAATCCATATGGCCGCCGTGGAAACCGCTGTACATTGCCTGCCGCACGTTTTGACTTGACGCTGCTCCGTCGAAGTATTCGTTAGCTTTTAGCTTTTCGATATTCTCCGGTTTAATGTTTGGAACAGCCCCTGCTCTCTCGGTGGGATTAGTAGCATATTGCCAGTCAAGTTTTTCAATCTTTTTAGCATCACCGCTGATTTGTTGAAGGGTGGGAATAGCACCACCCGTTACCATGCCTTCCTTCAAACCGGTTCCTGGTTTTAGATCACCACGTCCAGCCAAAACATTGGTGATGGCGGCTTTTTCAAGGGCACTAATTGTTCCCATACTCATCCGGCGTTTAAGAGCATTACTACTTAAGTTAGCAAGAGATTTTTCGTAGTCAGCAACTTGACCTCTAGCTTGAGCCCCAAGGGCCGCTCCTACTCGCTTCCCGCCCGGCATAAATCTCAAAGCCTTAGCAGCAATGCTGTCTGAAGTTTGTATTGCTTCACCAGCCTGGCCGGCTTTTCGGCGCGCAAAATCAATTGCTTTTTGACCGCCAGCAACACGTGCTAGGCCGGCTGAACCAGCTCCAAGATAATTCATCGTACCGTGGGCGATCTTGTTGGCCACCCCCACTCCAGCGGCACCCATCGCCTTAGCCACTAAAAGCGAACCGAGTAAAGTGCCGGCGATCAAGATAAATTTAATGAAAGAAATAATAGCAGCGGACTTGATCAGGTCGAAGCCAGCGATTGTTAAAGCTCCTTGAGGCAGCGTAACGCTACCGGGAGCAGCTATGGCATAAACCAAAATAAAGCAAAACATAACGGCCGGTGCAAACAGCGATTGCTGGATTAACCAGTTCCAATATTGACTACTACGGTTTTCGAATTTTGGTACGACTGGGGCAACAAAGGCTAAAGGAGAAAGAACGAGAGCAAACAAAAGTGACACAGTCCGATATAAAAATAATACGCCGGCAGCAATAAAGACAAAGGAGGCAATTAAAAGGATGGCGATTATACCAAAACCATTTACTGCTATCTCGCTCAAAGAGTTGCCGGGTATACGTTCTAAACTATGAGCTGTAACATCGCTGACAGCTGTTTGCCCGCCAGCTTTTTCAGCTGGTTCAAAAAAGGCCGCCTTGAGTCGGTAGTTGAGGTTATTTTTTGAATTGTTCATATCGAGTGCCGAATAAAAGGCTTGAGCAGCGCCGTTGGTGAGTCCAATGATTTCACGGGTGATGGTAAAGCTAAAGTTAATGAGGAGAGCACAAACAATTACTGTCGTTAACATTTTGCGAGTATTACTACCCTCAATGCCCAAGATAGTTTTGATGCCGATCCAGAGTAAAATAAAGATGAAAAAGATATTGAGCGCTACATGGAAGAAGCGCCTGTCCGCTTTCTCATTTTAATTGCGCCCGGCATATTC
>CAZMXZ010000029.1:0-6306 GCA_964570405.1 uncultured Candidatus Saccharibacteria bacterium
GATTTAATTTTTGCTCAGGGTTCAACATTATTTATTCATGTTCGGATTTAATTTTGCCGCCGAGGGTGCGCAATTCTTTGAGGGCCATTGCTCCTTCCTCTTTGTTTGGCGGTTTGCCGTGCCAGTGGTAGTCGCGTTCAAACTCGGACACGCCTTTGCCAGCAATGGTGTGAGCAATAATAACCGAAGGACCGGCAAAAAAGGCCTGAGCCTCACCGATGGCTTGATTGAGTTCAGTAAAGTTGTGACCGTCCACCTCCTGCACGTGCCAGTTGAAGGCTCGCCACTTAGCCGAGAGTGACTCGAGCGGCATAATATCTTCGGTATAACCGTCAATTTGGATGTTGTTACGATCAACGATGGCAATTAGGTTGTGGAGTTTTTCTTTGCCCGCGAGCATCGCCGCTTCCCAGGAGTTCCCCGCATCAAGCTCGCCATCGCTCATCAAACAATAAATAAATTTACCGGATGATGAGCCATGATCTATTCTGTCGGCCAAGGCCATGCCAGTGGCTTGCGACAGGCCCGAACCAAGCGGCCCAGAACTATTCTCGAGGAGTGGCAAAAAGTCGCGGTGGGGGTGGCCCTGGAGCCGTGAGCCAAAGTGGCGGAGGGTTTTTAATTCTTCCAGAGGGAAGTAGCTCGCGTGCGCCAGCGTAGCGTAGTAAACGGGGCAGATGTGACCATTGGAGAGCACCAAGCGATCGCGATCGGGCCAATTTGGTCGAGATGGGTCGTGTTTTAGAATATGGAAAAAGAGAAGAGTAAAAACATCGGCCATGTCTAGCGGCCCAGCGGTGTGGCCCGAACCAGCGGCCAGGAGTGACTCAATAATTGAGAGCCTAATGTCATTGGCCTTTTGCTCCAGCTCTTTAATTCGGTCAGTAGTTAGTTGCAGCATAGCGACTAGTGTCTAGTGATTAGTGACTAGTTTTTTAAATTCATTCAGAGTAGCAACTGGGTCAGAATTTTTCCAAATGGCGGAGCCAACAACCAGCACATCGGCTCCAGCGACCAAACATTTTTGGGCCGATTCCAAGTTTATGCCACCATCAACAGCAATTGTAGCACTGGGCGCCAGCGCTCGTAAGTCAAATATTTTGTCGAGCACTGACTCATCAAATTTTTGGCCCTGGTAGCCAATATGCTCAATGGCCAGTAGTTGGAAATAGCTAATCTTATCTACCCACTCCTCCACCTCACTCACTGGCGTCCCTAGTTTTAAGGCCAAGCCAAAATTATTTTTGGAGACGGCCAAACGATCTTTCATTGCCTCAAACGGCGCCGCTGTTTCTAAATGCACCACCACTCGGTCGACCACGTCTTGCCAGTGAGTCAACATCAGGGCTGGATCGGCCACCATCAAGTGGGCCGAGATCTTGGCCCGGTCGTCAAAAAGCTTGATGTCGTCGGGATTACCCCAGCTCGAGTTAGGCACAAACTTCCCATCGCAAACATCAAGCTCGACCCAATCCGTCAAGCCATCCAACAATTTTATTTTGTCTTCAGTCGCAATTAGTGATGATTCTAAAATAGCAGGAACAATTTGGGCCATTCTTTTTTATAATTTTGACTGGTAGTGATCAATCTTGGCAATGCGGCGGGCGTGGCGCTCCTCATCAGAGAACGGGGTCTGGAGCCAGAGTTCAATCATCTCTTTGGCCCGATCCTCATCCACAAAGCGAGCACCGATCGAGAGCACATTGGCGGCATTGTGCTCGCGCGAGAGTACGATGATCTCGGCCGGGCCCCCGTAGTAGACGGCAGCCCGCACTCCCGGGTGGCGGTTGGCCACCATCGCCTCACCCTGCCCCGACCAGCCAAAGATGAGGGCCCGGTCCTCACCCGGATTGGCGATTAGCCGCTCAGCCGCGACGTGGACAAAGTCGGGGTAGTCATCCGTCTCAGTCAATTCAAACGCACCCTGATCCTCCACTTCATAACCCAGACTTCGTAGCCACGGCTTAATCTTTTCCTTCAAGGCAAACCCGGCATGATCCGTCGCTAAAAAAATCTTCATGATTTACTTGCCGCCACTACATGCTTAAGCAGGGTCGAAGCGTACCCCATTTCGTTATCGTACCAACTCATCACTTTAACAAGCTTACCGCTAATTACTTTTGTTAAAGCTAAATCAACGATCGCCCCATGGGTGTTGCCGATGATGTCGCTCGAGACCAGCGGCTCGTTAGTCACTTCCAATATACTCCGCCAGCGTGGCTCGCTTGCCGCTTTAGTTAAAATTTTGTTTACTTCTTCCACGCTCGTCTCACGTTTGGCCCAAAAAGTCAGATCGACCAAGGAGCCGGTCAAAACTGGCACCCGGATCGCTAGTCCATCAAATTTATTTTCTAGATCCGGCAGGGCGGCAGTGACGGCACTGGCCGCGCCAGTGGTACTTGGCACGATGTTGGCCCCGGCGGCCCGACCTCGGCGCCAATCGCGAGCGTCGGGTGAGTCCACCAGTTTTTGAGTGGCGGTATAGGCGTGAACAGTGTTGAGCAAAGCGGCTTCAATCCCGAGCGCCTCATCCATAATCGCCAGCACCGGTGAGGCAGCATTGGTGGTGCAGGAGGCATTGGAGGAGACTTGGCAAGTTTTTAACTTATCTTCATTAACGCCCATCAAAACTGTGGCGCCATTACTACCCGGATCACCCTTGGCGGGGGCGGAAATTACTACCCGCTTAGCCCCAGCCGCAACGTGAGCCGAGGCTTTTTGATAATCATCAAAAACGCCGGTGGACTCCACCACTACATCGATCCCCAATTCTTTCCAGGGTAGCGTGGCCGGATCCTTAATTTGCAAAAATTTTATATTGCTTAGGTCAATGTCGGCATGACCGTAGGTACTGTCATATTTGAGTAAATATTTTAGATTCTCGACATCGCCCAGGTCGTTAACCGCTACCACCTCCACGCTTGGCTCTTTTAATGCCAATTTCAGAAAAGCCCGGCCAATCCGCCCCAAACCATTGATTGCAATTTTTGTTTTCATAGTTTTATTATAGCAATGATTGTTTAATCAGTTTAGCGAGCACGGCTGGATTGGCACTACCTTTGCTCTCTTTCATCCCCTGCCCTACTAGGTATTGCAAAGCCGCCTCCTTACCGGCTTTGTAGTCGGCTACCACAGTAGGATTGGACGCCACTACCCGCTCCACTAGGGCCGGCAAGACAGAATCGTCAACAGCGGCTACCATTTCTCCAGTCACTATTGCCTGCTTAGCCTGAGGCGAGGACATCACACCACTGTGATATTTTTGTGCTACTTCAGAAAGAAAGGCCGCCGATGGTAAGGGCCACGTTGGATTTTTTCTTTTGTTCCCCACCACATCATTCAAAATAAAGTTGACTGTGATTTTAATTAAGGCTGGATCGGCCAGGGTCTTCTCGACTCCAGCAAACAACTCCGACAATTCAGCATCACCCACCAACTGCTCAATATCTTGAACTTGCAAAAAACCGAGTTTCTGTAGTCGCTCCCTTTTTTGCCCAGGCAACTCGGGAATAGTTTTTGCTAGATCGGCAAATTCGGCAATTTTAGAAATATCGAGTGGCGGCAAATCAGGATCCGGGAAGTAGCGGTAGTCGTGCGATGATTCTTTCTCTCTTTGAGAAAATGTGACCTGTTTAGCCTCATCCCAACCGCGCGTCTCTTGCTCCACCTTGCCACCAGATTCCAACAATTCTTCCTGCCGCTTTAATTCATAATCAATCGCTTTGGCCACACTGCGAAAGGAATTCAAATTTTTTACTTCAACTTTAGTGCCGAGGGCCGCAGGAGAAATAGTTTCCGTAAGATTTCCCTCTCTGTCAGTCTTTAAAAAAACCTCTGGCGCGACGGCTACAGAAATGTTAGCCTCCACGCGCATCTCGCCTTTTTCTAGATTAGCCTCGCCGGCGCCCAAGTAGCGCAAAACTAGTTGCAACTCTTTAGCAAAGTTAGCGGCTTGCTCGCCGGAGGTAATGACCGGCTCGGTCACCAACTCCATCAAGGGCACACCGGCGCGATTAAAATCAATTAAACTTTCTTTATTATCGCTAGAGTGAATGGACCGGGCCGTATCTTCCTCCAGATGGACGCGAGTTATTTTTACACCAGCCAGTTCCCCACCCTTCACTAACGGCCGCTCATATTGACTGATCTGATAACCCTTGGGGATGTCGGGATAAAAATAATTTTTCCGATCAAACTCGGTCACGCTGGCCAACTCTCCACCCACCGCTAGCCCCAGACGCAAAACTTGTTTAACGGCCTCCTTATTAATCATTGGCAGAGTACCGGGGTGGGCTAAGCAAATGGGGCAAATATTAATGTTGGGCCGAGACTCATTGGGATCATTTTTGGACCGGCAAAACATCTTGGTTTTGGTGGCCAATTCGGCGTGGATCTCAAGACCAATCGTTGGCAAATATTTGCTCATAGACAAAACTATTATAGCAAGCTACGATAAAAGTAGACTAGCGGGCGAAAGGACCTTGCCATGAAGGTTTACCTCGGTGTCGCCGGCTATAACGGCGCCGGTAAAGACACCTTAGCCAAGATCATTGAAGGAAAACTCGAGTCTCAAGGTCTCAGCGTCGAGATTTTTTCCTCTTCCCGAGTCTTGGCCGGGCGCTTGGATGAGCTCAAGTACTGCGGCCCACGGAATAAGCGGAGTATTTACCAGGCGCTTTTCCAGCGGCAAGAGCAAAAGACGCCCGGTTGGTTAGCGAGTCAAATGGCTAACCGATTGCTGGCATCAACCGCGCAGGTAGTGATCTACAATGGAGTCCGGACGTTGAAAGACGTCGAGATGCTACGACTCCTTGGTGGTTGTTGCCACATCATTTTTGTTCAAGCCTGTAAGGAAATCCGCCACCGCCGAATGCGCGAGCGGAATGATAAGACGGGTGAAGCAAAATTGACCGACGAGCAGTTCGAGCGAGAAGATGGCGCTTTTAGTGAACGCGAGCTGCCCAAGGTGATGGTCGCTGCTGATCACATCATTGGTAATGAATGCGACAAAATTGTTTTGGACGATGAGGCCAAACGTCTAATGCAAAATGGACTCGGTCTGCTCCGACCAGAACTAAAACCGGCCCTGCGCTAGCAGAGCCGGTCTTTTTTATTTAAGTTTTTGGCGGAATTTTTATTGAGTCTTGGGTGAAGTAGTTGTAACAGTAGTTTGGCTAGTTGGTTTGGGCGGTGGCGGTACCATCGGCTCGGTTTTAGTCGTCGTTTTAGTTACCGTGGTTGATTTTTTACCCCAGTTAGACATTCGGTATCTACCATCATTAACATTAGTCAAAATTAGAAGAAGCAAGAGAATCAAAACCAGGAGCCAAGGGAACCAGCAGGGGCAGAACCAGGCTAGCCAGGTCAAGCAGGCGCTGGTCGTGGTTGCAGTCTCAGTCGCCATAACGCTGGTGGCCGCACTAGCCACATAAGGAGTACCAGCTAAGAGACGGTGGTAAGGGTGGTAGGCAATCGGATGACTAGTGGTGATGGAACTACCGGCCACATAAGAGCAGGTGCCGTTGTTGACGCGGGCTTGCGGATTATAATTGGTCGCAGCTGGATCGGTACAGCCAACTGGGACTTGGCCGCCACCACCGCCTCCGCCGCCGCCTCCTCCACCTCCGCCGCCACCGCCACTGGTGTTGTTGGTTGTGAAGTTAGTTTCCGTACTGGTACCATTTCCACCTCCGCCACCGCCACCAGTTTGACCGGTGCCACCAGAAATTTCATCACTGATCACCAGCGGTGAACCAATCGAGAGAGCCCGCAAAAAGTAAGTTGTGTTAGGGGTTAGTCCAGTCAAAGATACGGCGTGAGTCGAAACTTTGGGGCTGTTGTCGGACTCATCAGTTGAAGCGTTATAGCCAAAGTTAGGCGGGGTCGAACTGGAGATATCGGGATGAGAGACAGTGTCGTATATTACTCGGCTATTGGCCAGGTGGGGTGTACCATCCAAGTTCTCGGTATCCCAACGGACAATGGCTGAATTGGTGGTAACGTCCGTTACGCGCAGATTAACAATCCGGAAGGTGCTGGTGGAAGCGGCATCACTAACGACCAAGCTATAGGCCCGAGAGGCGTTTTGGCTGCTAGTAGTGGCTGTTACAGTGATATTAAAGGTTCCAGTCGCCATTGGGGTACCAACAATCAGAGCCTTAGTGTGGTCAGTAGTGGAAGCTATAAAGGACAAACCTGTTGGTAATGTCCCTGAAGTAACTCCCCAATTGATACTTGAGTTAGAAAAGTCATTAGCCATCAAGGACACACTGTAGGACTGTCCTTTAGTACCACTCGGTAGGGTGG
>CAZMXZ010000030.1:0-6304 GCA_964570405.1 uncultured Candidatus Saccharibacteria bacterium
CCTCACCTGGCTTAGCCACTTGGGGTCCTGTAATGGTCACGGCGACATCTTTTTCCGACACCACATCACCTCCGCGCCAAAAAATAAAAGCGGCGACGACTAACGCGGCCGCGAAAAAAATTGCCGCCAGCCAAAAAAACCATTTTAACCAATGACTAGGTCGAGTGATTGGAGCGCTCGGTAGGATGGGATTGATCTCGGGCCAAACTTTTTTTACCTCCGTCTCGCCTGGCTCGAGCCTGGTCCGCGACCAGGCCCGGGGCGAAAAGGAGCGCCGATGAATTTTTTCATTCAACTCACTCAAATGATCTGGACTATTCGGATCAGCCATAAGCCAATAATATCAGAAAAGTTGGCTTATTTTAAGGGCTTGCTGCACTAGAGCTTGAGCAGCGGCTCTCGTCTTGATCGCCTTGACCTCGGTCCCCACATAGCCCAAGGTGCGAAGTGTGGCCACCAAAAATAAGAGTGGGCGGCTACTGCTCTCAGTCTCGTTTGGAATCTGTCGGAGTAGAACCTTAAGACCATTAAAAATCTTTTCTTCTGGTTTGGCCGGTGGCAATAATTTAATCAAGAGTGAGCCGAGGTGTTCCAACTGCCGGCGCTGATTAAGAGTGGTGCTTGGTGGTGGATCAACAATTTGGACCGCAGTTAGACGCCAACCACCGCGAGTCGGCACAAGCGCCAAATCGAGTACCGCCCAGGGTAAGAGTTGCGGCCTAATTTTTGACTCGATCTTTCTAACGCCCCGTCCCTGAACCGAGAGCAAACCATAGTCGCGGGTAAAAATGGAAAAATTTTTGTCGGCTTCACCACTGGTTTGGCCACCAATAATAATGCCTAGGGTTTGATAGAGATGCTTGGCCATGTTTGATCCGGCCCCGCCTTGAGCCAAATAATTTCTCTGGTATTAGTCGCTCGTTTAATTTCAGCTTCAAATTTTTCCCAGTGACTATCGGGGGGTACTGTCAGTGTTAGGGTAACAGTTTGACTCGGCGCCAGACCGTGAGCTTTACGCCCGTCTTGGATCTGCCGAATCAGCTCACGGACCTCACCCTCAGCTTTTAACTCCGGTGTAATCGTTAGATCAAGCATCAGAGTCTCAAATAAATTTTTGTCTACTCGGACTTGCTTAACATTAACTTCGGTGGCAATTAGATCAAGATAGGTTTTTGACAGATCAGATTTGATGGTTAAGCTCGGTAAGGGCTGGCGAATTTTTATATTGGCTTTAGACCGTGCCTCAAGAGCTTGCGAGCAAGCCGCCCGAACCGCTTTCATTTCTTCCAAAATCTTCTTGTTACTTGTTACTTGTCCCTTGTTACTAACCTTTGGCCAAGCTTCTAAATGCACGCTTGTGACTTGATCCTGACCGCCAATAGCTTGATAAACCCGCTCGGCCAAAAAGGGCATAAACGGAGCCACCAATTTAGATAGCTCCCGCAAAACGTAGCCGGTGGTATTAATTGCTTGCGTTCGATCTTTTTGATCATCAGATTTGTAACGCTCCCGCGAGCGACGCAAGTACCAAGTTGAGAGGTCGTCAATAAAGTCATCAATCGCCCTCGCCCCGCGATCCAACTCGTATTTATCTAAACTATCGGTAGTGATGGTTATTAATTCAGTCAACCTGGCCAAGATCCATTGATCCAAAACATTGTCTGACACTAAGTGTCGGACAGAGCGCTCCTCAAAGTCCGTATAGGTCAGGTAAAAGGCTAGCACATTATCGAGCCGGGCCACGACTCGGCGGTAGGTCTCGGCCAGCTGAAGATCTTTAAAGTCAAAATCTTCGCCTCGCACCACGGGCGAGCTTAAAAGATAAAACCTAACCGCATCAGCCCCATAACGATCAACAATCTCGACTGGATCAGTATAATTTTTGAACCGTTTTGATAATTTTTGGCCAGTCGCGCCCAAAACTGTACCGTTAACCAAAACATTTAAATATGGGGTTTGGCCAAACAAAGCGGTGCCCAAAACCAAGAGACTGTAGAACCAGCCGCGGGTTTGATCAAGCCCTTCAGCAATAAAATCAGCCGGGAAGCCGAGATCTTTGGTCGGATCAAAATTGTTTTTATTTTCAAACGGATAGTGGGCCTGGCCATAGGGCATGGCCCCCGACTCAAACCAGCAATCAAACACTTCTGGCACGCGCCTCATCTCTCCTCCACAAGCACAAATAAATGTAATCTCATCAATCATTGGCCGGTGGAGCTCCAGCTCATAATTTTCGTTATGCGGGAAAGGAATAAAATCTAAAGCTTTGACCTCGGCTGTTACCAAATCGTCGCCCCAGATCGGCTGGCTAAGAATCTGACTGGTAGTAAGTCCAGCGACAGCCGTCCGCAAAAAGAAAAGTGGCAAACCGTGGCTGATTATTAGAATATCTTTCCCCTCATATTTTTGCTCCGACTCTTCAAGCGCTTCCATCATCCGAGCTCGCAAAGCAAATAACGACTCACCGCCAGCTACTGCTTTAGTCAGTTTGGCGAGAGAAGAAGAGGCCTGGTTATATTCGGTCCAAGTTTTGCCTTCCCACTGCCCACCAGGATTATATTCGCGCAGTCGCTCATCCATCACCACCGCCTTTGCGTCTAAGCCTAATTCCTTAGCTACAATTTCGGCTGTTTCCTTGGCTCGGTTTAAATCGGAGGTGATAATTAAATTTATGTTTTCTCCTTGTAGCTTTTTACTTGCTGCTTTTACCTCTGCTTTCCCTTGTTCCGTTAAGTGGTTACCATCATCCGGCATAGCATCAATCTCACCCGTACCATTTTTTTCCGCGGCGCCATGGCGCATCAGCCAATAATTATTTTTGGCTTTGGGCAAAGTGGCCTTTACTTCAGCCACCGAGCCAACTACCTTAGTTTGTTCACATTTGGCGCAACGCCAAACGGGGATTGCTGCTCCCCAAAATCTGGCGCGGGAAATGGCCCAATCACGAGCCCCCTCTAGCCACTTGCCAAAACGACCCTCTTTAATATGCTCGGGGATCCAATTAATTTTTTTATTATTAGCCACTAGTTGATCTCTAAAATCAGTCACCTTCACAAACCAGGAGTTAGCGGCGTAGTTAAGGAGGGGCGTCTCACAGCGCCAACACAGTGGGTAAGAATGAGTAAATGCTTCCGCTTTCCAAACTAAATCTTTTCCCTTCAACCAAGCGACAATTTTTTCGTCAGTTTCTTTCGGGTTCCCTTTTGGTTTAACATCTAAACCGGCAAAATCTGTCACCGTCGGCTTAAATTTGCCAGCCATCAAGACGTGTTGGACAAAGGGCAAATTTTTCTCTTTACCCAAGGTCATGTCGTCCTCGCCAAAAGCGGGCGCAATGTGGACCACACCCGTCCCCTCCTCGATCGTCACAAAATCCCCGGCATAAATTTGCCAACCATTGACCTTATTCTCAATCTTTGGATCGTTAACATAGTAATCAAACAGTGGCTGATATTTTTTGCCGACTAAATATTCCCCCTTAAATTCTTCAACAATTTCAAACTCGTAATCACCAAAAATTGCTTCGGCTCTTTCTTTTGCAACAATGTAATATTCATTAGCCCATTTTGGATTTTGCTCTGTAACTTTGATCTTTGATTTTTTAATTTTAAATTTGGCGTAAACAACATCGTTGTTTATCGCTAACGCCACATTCCCCGGTAAGGTCCAGGGTGTGGTCGTCCAAGCGAGGACGTAAGTATTGGGCTCATCTAAAAGCTTGAATTTAACAGTTGCCGCCAGATCAGTCAGATCAGTATAACCTTGACTGACCTCAAAGTTGGCTAGCGTCGTCTCACAACGCGGGCAGATCTGCATTGCCTTATAGCCCTCATAAATTAATTTTTTGTCGTAGAGCGTTTTAAAAATCCACCAAACTGTTTCGGTATAAGTCCAGTCCATCGTCCGGTAATCGTTATCCATATCAACGAAGCGGCCGAGACGCGGAATAATCTGGCGCCACTCACCCGCAAAGCGCATCACACTCTCACGGGCCTTGGCGTTAAACTTACCAATGCCGTAGTCAACAATATCTTTTTTAGTCTTCAGCCCAAGCTCCTTCTCGACAAAGTTTTCGGCCGGCAGACCGTGGCAGTCCCAGCCCCAACGACGACGGACTAATTTTCCGCGCATTGTTTGATAGCGCGGCACCACATCTTTGAGCGTGCCGGCTAAAACGTGGCCGTAGTGAGGCAGACCATTGGCAAATGGCGGCCCATCATAAAAAATAAACTCTTTGCCATTTTTGGTCTGCTCTAAACTTTTTTCAAAAATTTTTTGGTCTTGCCAGAACTTCAGGGTTTTTTCCTCCTTTTCCGCCACCGCTGATTTACCAACCGGCATTGGACCGTTATCTTTGGTCATATAGATATAGTAACCGATTTTTCAATTTCTGGGTATTCCCATGCCGGAGCAGTCCCAAATAAGACTGTTTGGTCTCCTCGGTTGAGTGCTCAGCTAACCTTCTAAACATCTTTCTCTTGCTGCTGGTTCTTAAGACTCGGTGATCGGGGAAGTGGACCCAACCAAGAAAGTCAACACCCGAGGACAGAGTTTTAACAAAAACTTTGTCAGGATGGAGAGTTAGTTTTAATTTAGTTTGCAAGAACTGGCTGATTCTCGGCCGGAAATTAATTAATTTATTCCAATCACGATCTAGAATTACAAAATCATCGGCGTAACGGATATAATATTTGATTTTTAATTCGTGTTTAACAAACTGGTCAAATTCGTCCATATAAACGTTGACTAGGAGTTGAGAAGTTAAATTGCCCAGCGGTAACCCCGGATTAAAACTTTTAATAATTTGCCCTAGAAGCCAAAGAATATCTTGGTCAGAAATGTATTTTCCCAAAATACCAAGCAAGACTGCCTGATCAACGCTGGCAAAAAATTTTTTAATATCACACTTTAGAATCCAACAAGTTTTAGTGTTATTTTGACTAACTTTAAATCCAAACCGTCGGAAACGATCCAGCGCTTTATGCGTTCCTTTATTTAAACGGCAAGAGTAGGAATCAGCAATAAATTTGAGATCAAAATAGGGGTAAAGAATCCGATAGATAGCGTGGTGGAGCAGGCGGTCACGGACAGTCGCTTTATGGATGTTCCTAGGCTTAGGGTCGGAGAGATTGAAGGCTTGATAGAGACCGTGGCGGTAGGTATGATTAACGAGTTCCTGGTGCAATTTAAAAATGTTATCCATTAAGTGGAGATTAAATTCGGCCACGTCAGATTTGCTCTTTTTGCCTTTCACAAATTCCTGCCAAGCCAGTAGCAGATTATCCACGCTCACAATGTCGTCAAATTTATGAGTCAAAATTTTCATTCTTTTAAGACCCCCCCCCCCACGCAATTTACCGGTTGTCATAACGAAACTTGTTGCCGCCTACAAACTTTGGCAACAATATTTTATTAAAATTGATAAACGACATCGTTATTCGTTAGGCATAAAAATTGATTCCACTTTTACTGATCTAATCGAACTGGTGGCCACCGCTTATTTTGTTGAAAAAGCGGAAAAATTGCCATATATTACGAGAGCTATTGTTAAATTGGACCTTCTTAACTTATTACTGCAAATTGCTTGGGAAAGTGCCACTTTAGATAATAAAAAATTCGTCGCCCTAAGTGAACCGTTGAGTGAAATTGGAAGGATGCTCGGCGGCTGGCGTAATCAAACAATAAAACAAAACTCCCCAGCCGGATAGCCAGAGAGAAACAAAGAGAATAGCGGGAACCGCCGCTGGATTGTTGTCATTCCACCTGTTGTCGAGGTAGTTGTAGTTCCAGTTCCACCTCTTGCCGTTCCAGTTGAGGTAACGAACATAGAGGTTGCCGTTAGAGTTGCGGTGCGTACCAATTATCGCCCAAGCCACCACCCGTCATCTACTAAAAGATTCAGGATTGTATCGAATTCGTGATCATAATCACTTAACAATCGGAACCGAGTATCTTTATTTTTTGACTCATTTAGATTTGCGCTACTACCAACCTTGATTGATAGCATTCTGAAATCTAAGTGGCCGGATTCGGCGGTAAATAACCTTGATTATTTACTCATTGGCCTACTACCAAAATTATTTTAGCAAAAAGAAAAGGCTCCGCCAAAATGCACGGAGCCCAAAGTCTTAAGTCTAAAGATCAAAGACAGAGTCTAAGACCCAAAGACTAAAGGTTAATTACTCGCGGGAACCGCCGCCGGACTGCTGTCATTCCACCTGCCGCCGAGGTAGCCGTCGTACGAGTTCCACCCCCTGCCGCCCCAGTAGAGGCAACGAACACAGAGGTCGCCGTCAGAGTTGCG
>CAZMXZ010000031.1:0-6251 GCA_964570405.1 uncultured Candidatus Saccharibacteria bacterium
AGCGGTCGAGTAATTTTCTCACCTCTAACTTCTCACCTCTAACTTCAAAAGTTGGATTAGCCTTGTAATCAACTTTCTCTCGCAGTCTGGCAATTTGAATAAAGAAAATTTCTTCAAAGGCAAAACGTTTTCGTCCCGCTTCGGCATCTTTTAAATTTTTTGGGCTGTGACTCCAAACAAGAGCCGCCTTCAAGCTTGGTAAATTGTATTTTTTAACCAAAGTGGCTGGCAAGGGATCAGGAATTTGTTCAGTTACCCCAGCCGCAATGATTTTTTGGATGTGGTAGTAGAACCACCCCGAGGTTAAACCTCGGGATTCTGGATAAATTGGAATAAAATCAGGAACCGGGCCATCAGTCGAGAATAAATTACCAACTGGGCCACCGATCGCCGCTTCAATCTCGGGATTGGCCAAATATAATTTTCCCTTTCTTTCACTCACCTTACCGCGCAGACGGGCCAAAGCTCCGGGGGGTACCTTTTTGGCCAAATAAACTTGGTGGTACCAGACGGCTTTGATTGAACCAGTTTCATCACTGATCATTAATTCACCAATCGGGATTTTTTTGTGCCAAGCTTTACTAATTTTTGGTGCGCCAACTTTCCCATAGATAGTCACTAGTTCACCAGTCACTAGCTCGCTGATCTTTTTGATTTGACCGCCCGCCTCATAACGGGCGGGGAAGTAGTAGAGCAAATCACGGGCCGTTTTTAGTCCCAAGCGGTCTAGGGCTATTTTTTGACGGGGTTGAAGGCGGAAAATATCTGTCAATAACGCCTGGGGATTATTTAATGGCTCCATTAAGGCCTATTGTAGCACAAAAGCTCTAGTCTATTGACTTTTTGCCACCATTGGTGGTATAATGGCAGGCAGAAATTCGAAATTCAAATCCTGTTAGGAGGTAGTTGAAATGAGAAATAGAGACATGAAAATGTCTGGTGTTCAAATTGTGCTCATCAGCATTGGGCTGGTGACAGCGGTCTACTTTGTCCTCGTCGTAATTTTTATGTTTGAGGGCATGAAGAAAGTTCACAACCACCATGTCCACGGCGATCAGTGGCAGATGGTCAGCGGCAAAGTCGTCGCTCTGCCCGTTCGTCATTTGACCCAGAAATCGTCCGAGATGGAAAAGACTCCGAGCGAAAAGCTCGAGGAAATTTTTCTTCTCGGTCAGGGATCGAACGATGTTGGCCGAGATGATTTGGCCACGCCGAGTCCCGATCCGATGGACGATGTGGTTGACCCTTATGTCGCACCGGCAGCTGGCATGGGTCAAGAAGTAGCCGCGGCAGATCTTTTGCCGCAAGCGGGGCCACTGGCGGCGATCAAGCCAGTCCACATTGATGGTTTGCCGCAGCCTCTTGTCCGTCGCGAGCTCCCACTACCCGAGCCAACCCTCTCGGGAGACGATCTCGATCCCGGTTGCCCAACCACGGTGGTCGATGAGAAAGAGGCAGCTCGTCAGGTTCTGAATCAGATGATTCAGGATGAGGCGGACTATGATCGGGCAAAAAGCCCCGATCAACCGGTGGGCCTCAAATTCACGTAGATTTCCGCAGCTGTTCCAGAAGTTTTGGAACAGCTGCTTTTTTCTTGCCCCGCTGCGGCGGAGGTGTGCTAAAATAGCCAGACTATGCGTTTGCTGTGGGGTTATATAAAAAAATACAAATCATTTTTGTGGCTAGCCTTGGTTCTGGCCACCATCAACCAAGTCTTTTCTTTGCTTGACCCGCAAATCTTCCGTTTAATTGTTGATCGTTATGCTAGCCACGCCAGTGACTACACTACTCACGCTTTCTTGGTTGGTGTAGCTCTTTTACTCCTCCTCTCGGTTGGGGTGGTGTTTGTGTCACGAGTGGCTAAAAACTTTCAAGACTATTACGTCAATGTGATAACCCAACGAGTGGGGACGGATCTCTATGCCGAGAGTGTCAGTCACGCTTTTTCTCTCCCGTACTCGGTTTTTGAAGATCAGCGGAGCGGCGAACTATTGCAAAAACTTCAAAAAGCCCGGGCCGACAGTCAGCAACTGATTACCAGCTTCATCAATTCGATCTTTTTGGCTTTGGTGGGGATTATTTTTGTGGTCGTTTACGCTTTTATTGTTCATCCTTACGTTGGTATTACCTACCTCTCGCTCATCCCGATCATTGGTATCTCGACTTTTATTATCACCCGGCGGATCCGCAGCATTCAAAAAACTATCATCGCCCAAACGGCCGGACTGGCTGGTTCGACCACCGAGACTCTCCGCAACGTCGAACTAGTCAAAAGTCTAGGCCTGGAGGCGCAAGAAATCGGTCACCTTAATAACGTCAACACCGAGATATTAAAACTGGAGTTAAAAAAGATTAAGTTAGTACGCGTTCTCTCCTTTATCCAAGGCACACTTTTAAATGCCATGCGATCACTTTTACTTTTACTCCTGCTCTGGCTGATTGCCCGCGGCGACGTCACGCTGGGGCAATTTTTTAGCTTATTTGTTTACTCCTTCTTTATTTTTACCCCCCTCTCCGATTTGGGTAA
Organism: uncultured Candidatus Saccharibacteria bacterium; assembly: GCA_964570405.1. Taxonomy (GTDB): domain Bacteria; phylum Patescibacteriota; class Minisyncoccia; order Phycocordibacterales; family XYD1-FULL-46-19; genus CAZMXZ01. The sequence continues at coordinate 2,528 of CAZMXZ010000031.1, forward strand.
CATTGCCTCGCAGTACCAAGAGACGCGAGCCAGTCTCGAGCAACTAGCCGCCGTCTGGCGCTTACCGCCCGAGCCGGTGCCAGCCAATCCCGAGACAATCGGCGAGTTAAAAGAAGCCAGTTTTAAAAATGTTTCGTTTACCTACCAATCGGCCGACAAACCATCGGTTGATAAAATTAATTTAAATATTAAAGCCGGGGAAACAGTTGCCTTTGTTGGTCCTTCGGGCTCGGGCAAGTCGACCCTAGTCAAGCTCTTAGTTGGTCTCTACCAGCCGACGGTGGGTGAACTGTTGTTTAATAATATTAATGCTAAAAATATAGATTTTGTTAGTCTCCGGCGGCGAGTCGGCTTGGTGGCCCAGGAGACTCAACTTTTTGCCGGTACGCTAAGGGAAAATTTGCTGTTTGTTAAACCGGAGGCGACTGATGATGAGTGCAAAAAAGTTTTGACCCGAGCCGCCGCCGACAATTTACTCGAGCGCAGCAATCAGGGGCTCTATACCAAGATCGGTGAGGGCGGGATCAAAGTCTCGGGTGGGGAGCGGCAACGTTTAGCCATTGCTCGGGCCCTCCTGCGGGATCCGGAGCTTTTAATTTTTGATGAGGCGACCTCGAGCCTTGACTCAATTACCGAAAAGTCAATTACTGAGACGATCCGGACGGTGACCACCAAGCGGCAGCGGGGAATGACCATTTTGATCGCCCATCGTCTCTCGACCATTATCCACGCCGATCGGATTTATGTTTTAGAAAAGGGTAAAATTATCGAAATTGGAACTCACGAGGAACTGCTAAAGACTGGTGGTCTATACAGTGCCTTGTGGCGGCAGCAGATTGCTGAAGGAGAAACTGGTTATGAAAAAAATTATCAATTTTCGGGAGCGGGTGTTTAGAGTAGTAAGAAACATCCAGCGAGGCCAGACGTTAACCTATGGCCAAGTGGCTAAGCAGGCTGGTTCGCCTCGGGCCGCTCGGGCTGTTGGCCAGGTTTTAAGAACTAATTTTGACCCCCAGATTCCTTGCCATCGCGTCATTCGCTCTGATGGCATACCTGGTGGTTACAATCGAGGGATCAAGCAGAAGAAAAAAATTCTCAAAAAAGAAGGGGCAATCTAAAACCGCCCCGGTCTCAAATAAAATAGGGGCGGTGTTTAGAGCAGCTTTAATTGCCTTTAGGACGGCTTAAGCTAGCTAATCTTACAGAATTGTTTAGTACCTGGTGCTGGAGGAAACAGGTACTGTGACGTTAACGTTGACGCCGCTCTCTTGCGACTGGGTACTGGTACTGGTACCGCTGGGGTTGGCCGAACCAGAGTGATTGGTCCACCACCAAACGCCAAAACCGACTAAGATGAGGAGCACAATCACAATTAAAACGGTGTTTGTACCCGAGCTTGATTCGGGATTGCTCCCGCTTTGCATAACTTCCATATTTTAAAATAATTAAGATTAATAATTATAATTTACGGCCTGTTTTGGTTTTAACCTTTTTTAGTTTCTACGTCAACCTAAAGTTATCCCCTTAACGGCGGCGGTGATGGAATGAGCGCTCCGGACGGGAGGCTCCTCGGCGAGGGTGAAAGCTTGGACGTCGTGGCGTGTCGTCAGACGGGATGTAGCGGAAGGCTCGGCGTGGCGGCAGGTCGGCCGGTACCGGAGAGATGGGCAAACTCTGGCGGACAAGTCGCTCAATATCGCGCAGGTCACGGCGCTCGGCCGGGGTGACGAGCGAGATGGCGTGGCCGCCGGCGCCGGCCCGCGCCGTGCGGCCAATCCGGTGGACGTAATCTTCGCTGTTGGTAGGCAAGTCAAAATTTAAAACTAATTCGATCCCAGCCACATCAATCCCGCGCGAGGCAATGTCGGTGGCGACCAGCACGCGGTACTCACCAGTTTTAAAACCGGCCAAGGCCTCGCGCCGCTGACCAATCGAGCGGTTAGAGTGGAGCTCGGCTGTTCGGTGACCCATATCGCGCAGGGACCGGACCAATTTTTTAGCGCCGAACTTGGTCCGAGTAAAAATTAGGGTTGGACCCAGGTATTGCTCTAGCAATTTTTCGACCAGTCGCACCTTGTCGTCTTTCGGCAGAATAAAAATTTCTTGGGTCACTCGTTCGGCCGTGGTGCCGGTGGGAGCGACTTCCACCCGGATTGGCAACTTCATTTTGCTGGTAGCCAGACGCATAATGGCTGCTGGCATGGTGGCCGAAAAGAGCATAGTTTGCCGTTCGTGAGGAAGGTGGCGGAAAATTTTTTCGATCTGGGGGGCAAAGCCCATGTCGAGCATCCGGTCGGCTTCGTCCAAAACTACGATCTGAACATTTTTTAGGCTGACGGTTTTTTGATTGAGGTGATCGTTGAGGCGGCCGGGAGTAGCAATAATGATGTGAGGATTTTTATTGATGGAAGTAATCTGGCCCCGGATGTTCATCCCGCCAATTAAGACCGCCGTGCGCAGGCCCAGAGTAGCGCCGACTTGGAGCAGGGCCTCATCAACTTGGCTGGCTAATTCGCGGGTGGGCAAAACTACAAGACCCTGGCCCTTGGTTTGCTGGAGGCGCTGGATCATTGGCAGGCCAAAGGCAAAAGTTTTGCCGGTGCCGGTTTGGGCGATGCCGATCAAATCTTTACCTTGGATGGCAATGGGGATGGCTTGAGTCTGAATCGGTGTTGGCTCGGTGATGCCGTACTTGGCCAGGATCGTTAAATAGCCCGGGGCGAGTCCCAGGCCATTAAAGCCAGATTGATCAGTGGTGGGCGGCATAACTTCAAGGCTATCCTAGCACTTCGGCCCTATTTTTCCTAAAGATCAAGTATAGAGATTTTCAAAAAATTCTCCCTTTTCTTTTCGATAATCTTCCATACTTTTTCCCTCAAACTTCTCTTTTAACTTATTAAACTCTAGCACTTTTTCTGGATGATTATTAAGATAATCTCGTTGGGGAACAAAATGGTCATCTGGAGAACCGATGACTGTTAGCTGCACGCCGAGATTGCGACCGTCATCTTTAAAGCTAGCAAAGCCACTGGTCCAATTATCGGGCTGATTAATTTCGTAAAGTTTTTTAAGTGTTTCAGTTGTTCTCCCAAAATCTTCTGGCCTGACCCTAATATTTATATCCAAATCACCCTTGGTCAGCGATCCAGGAACGGATGTTCCACCAATATGTTCAATTTGGGCATCAGGAAAAGATAATCTCCTCAAAACACGACAGGTACTTATCGAGTGTTTGTTTGTTGTATTTACTTTTGGCATCTGCGGTTATTTGATCAAGAGATTCTTTTGAGGACAATTCTGTACGTATTACGAAAGTAATGGGGTAATGTATTAACTTCTCAATATCCAAAAAATACTTCTCAAAATTCAAAACTTCCGTAACTTGAAAAAATCTGCCTTCTGGTTTAAGAACAAAATCAATACCTCCATCATTGGCGTTGGTTCTACCGGTGCGATATAAATTGAACCGGCCATAACATACCCATACGAACTATATGTAAAAACATGCCAATCTGGCCCACATCAGATTGGATATTTGTTTAAGACCAGTCGTGGAGAGTCTCCATCAAGCTGGTGGTTCACAAAAAATAGATACGGTTTACTAAATATTGTTGTAAGTACTACAACAATAAACTGAGGAGGCACTTGGGTCTTCCGATACTAAATATTCTCTACGGAGAGGGAGGGATTCTCCGACTCCGATGTAGCAAATTGTAACCAATTG